>JAYSZT010000336.1:0-2721 GCA_043737915.1 Acidobacteriota bacterium | reverse complement strand
GAATCAGGACTTGGCTATTTCGAATAGCCATCAACGAATCGCGAAACCGGTTCAGATGGTGGAAACGGAGGCGACGCGGCGAAACCCTTTCGTTGGATGCGACGATCGGCGACAGCGAGACACGGATCTGGGAGACGATCTCCGACAGATCTATTTCGCCCGAAGAGGCGGTTTTGCAACGGGAGCGCTCAGCAGCATTGCGCGAAGCACTCAATTCCCTAAAGCCGGTGTACAAAGAGGCCATCGTCCTTTGTGACATCGAAGGCCTTAGCTACGAGGAATGTGCGTCGGCACTCGATACGAATATTGGAACGGTAAAATCCCGCATTTCGCGGGGTCGAGATGAATTACGACGACGTTTGAAAGGTTTTTGACAATCGAAGCGAATGGTAAACTCGCCCCGGTCTCATCTTTGAGGTTTTAGACAATCGGTGCCAAACGATAGGTCAAAGAGAGCGGAAGTCGCGACAAAATCCGGAAATAGAAGACTCCGAGGCAAGAATTTGAAATGACCAGCAACAAGTCGTGACAAACATGCCGAACGAGTTCTCCTAACCGGGCTTAATCAAGACCGAGCGTTGTTTTTCGAATAGCGAAAACAGCCGGGGTCAGTTTGCCATTCGCTTTGGTTCGCGAGCCCGAATATTAATAGACGGCCGCACGAAATAATGAAATGCAAGGATATACAATTTGATCTGGCACTTTACGGTGATGATCTTTTGTCGGCGGAGGCAACCTCTGCAATCGAGTCTCACTTCGAGAGTTGTCCGGTTTGCCGTGCTAAAAATGCGGCAAACCGAGAGATCCGCAATGATCTTCGTTTCGTCGAACGGCCGCGAATGTCTGAGGCATTGAACCGTTCATTGAGGAACGCAGTCGCCGCTGAAACCCGTCGAGGGAGCCGCCAAGCACCTTGGTTATCTACTGAGATCGGCGAGTGGTTCCAAATGAGATTGATGCCCTATGCGGTTGGGGTTCTCACTTCCCTGATCGTCGGCTTTAGCGTTTTGACGATAATGTTTACAAATGCTCGTACAGACAGTGAGACTGCGTTCTCATCTCGACCTGCCGGGCGCAACCTCAATGTAATGCTCGCGGTCGATCGAAATTCCTCGACCGGCAACTCACCTGATCAGACCATCTATCCGGCAGATTATGCCAGAACCCGAACTGCCGTCTCCGGTGAATCGCCAAGCTTAAACCCACAAGGTGCGTTGGTTGCGATGACTGGCTCATTCGTGAGAAAAAATATTACAGAAGATGGGGTCGTTGTTGTCGCGGAAGTCTTCAGCAATGGCCTTGCACAAATAAAAGAGGTCGTTGATCCTTCGCGTGATAGCAAAGCGATTTCCGACCTCGAAAAAGCATTGGATGCAGAACTAGGAAACGCTCCGTTCCTACCTGCTTCTCTGGACAATCGTTCAGATAGTGTTCGCGTCGTTCTCCGTTTTCAGAGTGTAGATGTCAGCACAAAGGAACGTACGAGATCCCGACGCCGATCATAATTTATCGATCTCAACCTTTAATTTTGCCGCAAGTGCCGGGTCCTGGGCGAGTAAGTAATTGTACTGCTCCATCGCTCCCGCCTTGTTTTTTTGCAAGACCAGGATCGTCCCCAAGTTCGATCTCGCCTTCGAGAACGACGGACTCAACTCCAGGCAACGACGAAACGCTTCAATAGCTTTGTCACGCTGATTATCTGCAAAATAAGCATTCCCTAACAGGTAAAAGCCGTCGGAATATTCGGGGTTATTGGCGGTGAAATCAATAAGACCTGCAACCGCGAGCTTATAAAACCGCGTTGCCTCCGCCGTCCGTTTAAGAAAATCATGTGCCCGGCCCAAATAGAAATTGGTTTCACCGTCCTTTGGATTCAATTTCAGGGCATTGTTACAAGAAATAATCGCCTGAGCATACTGTTTTGTGTCGTTTAATGCCCGACAGAGATTGGTGTAGCCCATGTATTCGTTAGGCAGGAATTTCGTAGCCGATTGTGCGGCAGCGACCGCATCGGAAGGACGATCCGCCAAGCTGTAATACCAGCTTAGGTCGGTGTAGAGACCACCATCACTAGGGAATAGCACCAAAGCCTTTCTAGATACCTCGATCGCATTTGTCATTCGGTTCTGACGCTGGTAGATGTTTGAGAGGTTTCTGTAAGCCTGATAATTGTCGGGTTTGGCAGCAATAGCTTTTTCATAAGCCGTGATCGCGGCTCCAAGATCTTTTTGTCTGTCGAGGGAATCAGCAAGCAGGTAATATGCCTCACCCACATATTTTGTGTTCTTTTTGATCGCCTCATCAGCCGAAGTTCCCTGATCAGCGACGTTCCCCATCGCCGTGTGGACACGGGCGATGTAATAGAAGATGTCGCCATCTTTCGGGGTAAGTAAAAGAGCGTTTTGAAAAGCCGAGAGTGCCTCCGGAAATGAACGCTGCTGATAAAGAATATCGGCGAGTCCGAGGAGCAACGCCATATTCTTCGGCTCTAGTTCAAGTCCTTTTCTAATGTCCATCAAGGCCGCATCGTAATTTTTCTGGTCATAATAAAGGTACCAACGAACCTTATACACCTCGACCCGCTTAAAACCCTGATTCAAAGCAAGGGTGAATTCACGGTCAGCCTCGTCATATTCCTTAAGCGAATAGTGAGCGTTAGCTTTCCAATAATGGCCGTAAGAATCGTTCGGGACTAAAGCAACAGCTTGGCCGTAGGCGTCA
>JAYSZT010000335.1:0-6487 GCA_043737915.1 Acidobacteriota bacterium | reverse complement strand
TTTACGGGTGTTGTGTCTTTTGTCTGTTTCGCGGGTAATTACTTAGTATGCATCGGAATATTCGTACATTTATCGATTCGCTACGGCGTGAGGATGAGATCGTTGAGGTTTCTGCGGAGGTTGACCCGTACCTTGAGATCGCCGAAATACATAGACGTGTTATTGACGAAGAAGGAAAGGCGTTGCTTTTTACAAACGTGAAAGGCTCGGACTTTCCGGTGGTAACCAACCTCTTCGGCACGAGAAAGCGTATCGATCTCGCATTCGGGTCAAAGCCGTTGGAGTTTGTTAAACGAGCCGTTCACGCGGCTGAGAATCTACTGCCACCAAAACCTGCGAAGCTCTGGGAATATCGCGACCTCGTATTACCGGCATTAAAATTTGGAACGAAAAAGACAGGAAAAGCTCCGGTCTTAGAATCTCGCCAATCAACTGTAGATCTCGAAAAGATCCCGCTCCTGCAACTCTGGCATAAGGACGGCGGTCATTTTGTGACTTTGCCGCTCGTCTATACTGAAAGTCCGTTTTCGGGTAAGCATAATCTCGGGATGTATCGTATCCAGAGGTACGATAAGACGACAACCGGAATTCATTGGCAGATCGGCAAAGGTGCTGGTTTTCATTACTTTGAGGCGGAGAAACAGAACAAGCCGCTTCCGGTCACGGTTTTTCTTGGTGGTGCCCCGGCGATGATCCTGGCGGCGATCGCACCGCTTCCGGAAGACATTCCGGAACTTATGCTGGCTTCGCTTCTGAACGACGGCAAGATCGCGACTGCTGAAAACCCGCTTGGGGCCGACCGTCACCGACTTATCGCAGAGGCCGAATTTGCGATTTGCGGAAGCGTTGCTCCGCATCTGACCAGACCCGAAGGTCCGTTCGGCGATCATTACGGGTATTATTCGCTTGTCCACGATTATCCCGTCTTTCAGGCCGACGCCGTCTTTCACCGCAAAGATGC
The DNA here is from genome assembly GCA_043737915.1 of Acidobacteriota bacterium. Classification (GTDB taxonomy): domain Bacteria; phylum Acidobacteriota; class Blastocatellia; order Pyrinomonadales; family Pyrinomonadaceae; genus OLB17. The sequence continues at coordinate 5,526 of JAYSZT010000335.1, read as the reverse complement.
GATCTATCCGGCGACAGTCGTCGGCAAGCCGAGGCAGGAAGATTTCTTTATCGGTGATTATCTACAAGAGTTGCTTTCGCCGCTGTTTCCTTTGGTAATGCCGTCCGTTCGTGACCTTTGGAGTTATGGTGAGACTGGTTTTCACTCGTTGACCGCCGCAGTAGTTCGCGAACGTTATGCCCGCGAGGCGTTGTCTGCCGGATTTCGAATCCTGGGCGAAGGTCAACTTGCCCTTACGAAATTCCTGCTTCTGACCGATAAGCCTCAGGACCTTCGTGATTTCAAATCGCTATTTGAACACGTCCTCGCCCGCGTCGATTGGCAGCGTGACCTGTTTATTTTTAGCCAAACGGCATTTGATACCTTGGACTATGCGAGCGGCAAGATAAATCACGGTAGCAAAGCGATCCTGATGGGTCTTGGCGACGCAAAGAGGGAATTGACCCGTGAATTCCGGGGCGAGCTACCTAGCGGAGTTTCAAAAGCAGAGCCTTATTGCGCCGGTTGTCTCGTTGTCGAGGCTGATCCTTTTGAAACGGATGAGAAACTCGGCGAACGTTTGGCCGCATCGGGAAAATTTGACGATTGGCAAGTTGTTGTAATTCACGATGAAATCGCTTTTGCCCGTTCAAGCGAAAAATTCCTCTGGGCGACCTGGACGAGGTTCAACCCGGCGACAGATATTTCGGCAAAGCTTACCGAGACCAAGAATAATTCGATCGGATACACTGCGCCGATCGTCATCGACGCACGGATGAAGCCTTGGTATCCCGGCGTCGTCGAGCCTCGCGAGGATATCGTTAAATTGGTCGATAGACGCTGGGGCGAGTATTCTATTTAACGCGTTATGACAAAAAAAGCGGTGAATAGAATCGTTGCCGGAACGGTGATTTTTGTCACTGTTTTTTTCGGCTCTCTCGCCTATGCATATTTCATTGAACCCAACCGTCTCGTTGTCAATCAATCAACTATAAAGATTAAGAAATGGAATCCCGCTTTCGATGGGTTAAAGATAGCTCTTCTCTCCGACATCCACGGCGGTTCGAATGGCGTCACCAGCGAACGGTTACGCGAGATAGTCGCGAAAACGAATGAGCAAGAGGCGGACATAATCGTTCTCTTGGGTGATTACGTTTCGCAGGGGCGAGGCGGCGTTCTTAAGATGCCGATCTCCACGATCGCTGACGGTTTGACGGGATTGCGAGCTAAATTCGGGGTTTACGCCGTCCTAGGAAATCACGACGGTTGGTATAGCGATGAACTGGTTAGGCCGGAGCTGGCTCGGGTCGGAATAAGAGTACTTGAGAATGAATTCGCAGTTATCGAGATGAACGGGCAAAAGCTTAGGCTACTCGGATTGAAAGATCACATGCATCTCAATTCATGGCAGACCTTTGACAGCGACATGAAGAAACTCGGAGCTGAAAGCACTTATCGAGGCGATATTGTAATGCTTGAGCACAGCCCGGATATTTTTCGAGTAGTTCAATACTACAAAACTTTTGACGATGATTTTAGGCTGATGCTCGCCGGACACACGCACGGCGGACAGGTCTGGTTTCCGTTGTTAGGCCGTCCGATCGTCCCTTCGTCATTCGGACAGAAATACGCTGCAGGGCACGTTCAGGAGAATGGCAAAGATCTTTTTGTCACGACCGGTATCGGCACGAGCGTCCTGCCGATCAGATTTATGGTCCCGCCTGAGATAGCGGTCCTAACGATCCGACCCGCGTAGGACCTATCGGAACATTTTTTTTACTTCTGTAAACTTTCCATCATTCTTAGCGGGCTTTAGTTTTAAGATCTTACACATCAGTTCATAAACATCGACATTCGGGAAGGGCTCGACTACCTTTCCGATCTTGAAAGCTTTGCCGCGAGCGATAAATGTCGCTTGCATTGATTGGATGATGTTGTCGTAACCGTGAGCACCTTTCGACCTTGTAAAGTCCTCCCGCTGTTTTTGGCTTTGATAACGTTCTCGGGTGGTCATGAACCAGCCTTCGTCCGCCGAACAAATGATCGGGGCGATTCGGTTTCCTTCGTTATAGTGAAGTCGTTCGGGAATATCTTCTTTTTTCCAGCAAGTTGCGTGCTTGACCATCTTAAGACCTGCCATTGTGTTCTCAAGTTCGCCATCTTTCGGGAATATCTGCCAGATCTCACCTGTAGTCAAGACTCGGTCGGTTTTGGATTGGTCGAGAACCTCGTCCATAACGATTCCGTTTCGCTGGTCGACGGTCGCCATCCCGTGATCAGAAACGATGATTATATTTACCTTTCGGTCTATCCGGCGTGCCTCGAGCCCAGCGATAAGCCTACCTAAATTAGCGTCAACGCGGGCAACCGCGGCTTTTGTTTCCTCGGAATCAGGTGAGTAGCCATGCCCGGCATCGTCAGTGTCGGAGAAATACATCGTTATCATCTGCGGGCGCTTTTCCGTTGGCAGATCGAGCCAGCCGAGAACGGTATCGACGCGTTCTTCATTAGGGATCTTTCCGTCATATTGCTTCCAAATGGACGGGCGTGTCCGGGCGATCTCGGCTTCGGTGCCCGGGAAAAAGAAGGCGGCTGAACGTACATTCTGCTTTTCCGCAGTAACCCAAATGGGCTCACCGAGCCACCAACGTGTGTTTTGAACTTCCTCGCGCTTCCCAAGCGTAAATGTTACGCCAAAGTCCCAGATATTATTCTCAACGATACCGTGGTGCTCAGGATAAAGGCCGGTTGCGATCGAGTAATGATTCGGGAACGTTTTCGTCGGAAAGGAGGGTATCATCCATTTCGCCCTGACTCCGCCCGCTGCGATCTTTGCAATGGTTGGTGGTTTATACTTCTCCAAATAATCCCAACGAAAACCATCGAGCGATACTAAGATAATTGTCGGCTTCAGATCCTTGATCGGCTTCTGCGCGGACGAGCCATTATTCAGAGAAAAAAGGATTGGTAAAAATAAAAGAAATTTAATCTTGCGGGCAAGGTTCATAAAACGTGTTGGATCGTCTAATAAAATCTAATTGAATGCCTCATTATAATCACCGAAACACTCTTCCGTAAGTAAATAAGGTGAAAATGAACGAACCTTTCTTAATAATCCATCTTCTCCCGCGTTCAACTCTTGTTCATTTACGTAACCGGGATAGTGTGAAGAAAGATCTTTAAGACGGTCATCTCTTTCCGATTTGTTCTTAAAAAAATAGCCTGGCAGTCGCAATTCTTAAGCCGTACGGTTCAGGGCGGGATTCTAGTTGAGTATGAGATCGACGGTGGCAGAAAGTTTTTTGGTCGAGGTGGCAAAAAAAGGATTTAAAGAGGTGTCAAAACTCAGAACCTTATGCAAAAAATATCCAAACCAGGCGTCTATGATTCTTGGGGAGTTAAAAATATATGAGCATCACAAAACTTTCAAACGTGCCACTTAAATATCAATATGCGTCAGGGGTGTGCTGGTTTGCATCTGCTCGGATGTGTTACGCCTGGTCTCAGGCGACGGGTCGGGGATCAATGATCGACCCGCGAAGCGAACCAGGCTATTTCCAACGTTATAACGATAATGGTTCAGTAGGCTGTGACCAGAATTGGCACATCGCTCAGCAGTTCAATATGGTTAAGCACACGAGTATTTCCATGGATTACGAAACTGTTTCTGAATTTCTTCAGAAACACGGCCCAATTTGGACCGGGCTGAAAAAAAATTGGGGTGGCAATAATCACGGTCACGTAGTCGTGATCTGCGGAGTCTCCGAAACAGGCGTCTTTGTTCATGATCCGGAGCCAAAGAATCAAGGAAGCACGCTGTGGCTCACGTGGAACCAAATAAATAAAGCGATCGACGCTCTAAATGATGAAGCGTCCCCGAATCCGCAGTTCCTCTCCGCCGCATAGACAAGGTTATCGGTGCCCCGGAGGGTTGAATCATTTCCAGTTCTTTCGCCAAATGGATCGTGTTTCTTCATCGAGCAAGGAGCGACGGAATGGGTGATTGTTGAGGATCTTGGTCATCACGGCGTCCCAGTTGCGATAAGGATTCTCCTTGATTCGTTCAAACCTGATCATTCCGAACTCAGTCTCGTCGTCGTTGCGAAAATAAAGTTCGCGAGGCTCGTCCGCGCCTTCTGCGACGTAAAAATAGCGTGTCACAAAATGCCACCGCATTCGATTCTTATCGTATTTTTTCGTCCGGTGATAGGTCCACTCTTCTGTAATCATTTTCAATCTTCAATTTTTGTACCGCACTATTGAGCTTCGCGAACACCGGAAAAGCCTTCATCAAAGAAGGCACGTGCCTTAGACATTGCAGCCGGAACGGCCGTCACGTGATTGAGCGAGGAATCTCGGAGGATGTATCGCCTAAGAGTCAACGCCGTAACTCCGCGTTTCCGCATCGCTCTCATGGCGTTTGTCGTATTTTCGGGATTTACAACGCCATCACCATCGAGATTAATAAGGAGCATAGGAGTACGGGGTGCCCAGTCGTAAACATCTTCTTTGATCAAAGCTCCAACCAGCGGATCCCGACGATCGGTTGTTTGCAACGCTTTGAGAAACCGCGGAGTTAAAACATTCCGCAAGTCGTTTTTCGAACGCATAAGCACTGCTGTAAGGCCAAGTGCTTTGATCAAGTTCTCGTCGGACGGGTTTCGGTTGTAATTAAGCCAGATCGAGTTCGCCATGGCCGGCTTGAAATAGTCTGTGATCTTAACGTTAGAATGTTTTCGCAGATAGTAAGCAGCATAGGATAACAGATAAAGCCTGACCACAAATCCGACTTGCTCAGTCGGCTGAAATAGCATGAATTCCCGGGTCGCACCCGAGAAGTCGTACGGCCCGCTGGCCGGAGCCGCTTTTTCAACACGATAAACTTCACCATTCATTTTCTCTAACTTCTGCGTCGCCGCCATCGCGATCCCGCCGCCTTCCGAGTATCCCGTTACGTAAAGCTTCGTTCCGATCTTGTAATTATTCTTGCGAGCCAATTCCCGTGCCGGTTCGATGATATCGACGGCGGACTGCGAATTTACGATATTGCGCGGATACGGATGGGTCGCTTTGTGATCGCCCAGGCCGAGGTAATCAGGAATAATGACGGCATATCCTCCCGTCGCAAAAGCAAGTGTCGCCGTTTCCGTCTCAGAACCATCAGCCTTGCCTTTCCACATCGACGGCGAAGCTTCGCGATCTTGTAGCGTCCCGTGGCAAAAAACGACCAAGCCTTTCGGAGCACCGCCCATCGGCCGAGCCATAAGACCCGAGAGTATGACGCGTTTGCCGTTCTCATCAGTTGAAGTGTAAGTAATCTTTTGTAGTTCGATCGACGGAGCCGGTGCCGAAATCGGATAGTTCGCGAAGACCGTCTGCATTCGCGCGGCAACGTCGCCTAGTCGCATCGTGCCGTTAGAGGCAGAAGATATTAAGCTTTGGCCAAAAGACGAGGGCACAAATACGGCCGCGACCATTATTGAAAGAAAGATGCGTGTGAGGTTACGTTTCATGATCAACTTGTCCTGCGGTGTTTCGGTATCCGCA
>JAYSZT010000334.1:0-6488 GCA_043737915.1 Acidobacteriota bacterium | reverse complement strand
TCCACGACCGTGCGTTACCGCACAAATACTCTACGGCGCAGCACCAGCGATGACTTGTTTTATCCGCCAAGAATTAATTCGTCTTTAGAACAGAGACGTTGATAGTAGTGGTGTGGTTTATTTAATGATGCAGATGGGGTGAACAAAGTGCCCGAGAAGTTGGGAGCAGTGGCCGTCTATTTCTGAGAGACTCCCAACTATTTCGGGTCACTTAGCGTTTTGGGGATTTGGAGGTCGGTGCCGATGCGTTTGTTGAGTTTGTCGATGAAATACGCGGAGAGTAGCGGCGACTCTTTTTCGACATTTTGGTGGACGAAAAAGTCCAATTCTTCGAGGCCTTGATCTTTCCAGATCGCGATGCGTTCGACCCATTCGTCGAGTCTTGTGCGATCCGACTCGTGATTGGCTCCGACCCAGCGGACGAAGGCTCGCGGCGTGGTGAGGCGCATGTGCATCAGATCGCGGCGGCCTGCTGTATCGACGATCACGTTTGTGATTGCATTGCTTTCGAGCATCTCGTAAAGCTGTGCCGAGATGTTTGGGTCGCTGTACCACTCCTCTTTTCGAAATTCCATCGCGAGCGGCGTGTCGTACTGTTTCCAGCCGTCAACGAAGTGCTGTACCCGCTCAAAATCCTTCGCCCCGAAATTGTTGTGCATCTGCAAGAACAGCATGCCGAGCTTTTCCTTCAGAAAGACGACATTCTCCATAAATTCCGCAACTTTGTTGTCAACCTCTTTGAGCCGCGAAAAGTGAGTGATGCTCTGCGTGAACTTCGGAAAGTAGCGAAACTCCGCCGGAACGCCTTCACGCCAAGCGGTGTACTGATTTTCCCAATAGCGCTTGTAAAACGTCGCATTGAGCTCAACGCAGTTGAACTGAGAGGCGTAGTAGCCCAATTCGTCTTTTGTGCCCTTCGGATAAAATCCCTTGAGATCTTTGCTGTTCCATTTCGCACAACCGACATAGACTTTGAATTCTTTTGATTTCGAAGCCGCTAGAACACGGGCCGTATCAGGATGATCATCCGGAATCGTAAAATCGATCGCCTCAGGGTTTTCTACTTGTCCGAATTTCATATGCTTTCGCGCCGATAGCTGATTGCTGGCAGCTAATGGCTATTCTCCCAATACCGCAATTAAATCGCGGGTTTTGCCTTAAGTTTTGATAGAATAATAGCATAATATATGCAGTTCTCATTTGACCAAAAATTAATAGACATCTCTCATAAAGTAGAAGACGGCGAGCGCCTGACCTTTGACGAAGGCGTCGCTTTATACAACACTTCCGACCTCAACGCGCTTGGTAAACTGGCGGACACGGTTCGCCGGCGGAAACACGGCTTGACCACGTATTACAACGTCAACCGGCATTTCAATCACACAAACATCTGCGTCGCGGACTGCAAATTCTGCGGCTTTTATAAGCGTGCGCGTCAGGAAGGTGCGTACACATATTCCGTTCAGGAAGGCATCGACATCGCTCGCGCCGCCGTTGCCGAAGGTGCGACCGAGTTGCACATCGTCGGTGGGCTGAACAGCAAACTGCCGTTCGAGTATTACACCGATCTTTTCTCATCGCTTAAACGCGAGTTCCCAAAGCTTCATCTCAAAGCCCTGACCATGGTCGAGCTTGATTTCTTCGCACGCTTTTACAAGATGAGTGACGAAGACGTGATCGAAAAGCTACACGCTGCGGGGATGGATTCGTGTCCGGGCGGCGGTGCCGAGATCTTCGCAGAGCCAACGCGTTCACGGATCTGCGATCACAAATGCAACGGTGACCGATGGCTCGAACTCGCCGGCAAGGTCCACAAAGCTGGTCTCAAAACCAACGCCACGATGCTCTACGGCCACATAGAGACGCTGGAGGACCGCGTCGATCACGTTATAAAGCTTCGCGAACAGCAGGATCGCAGCGGCGGGTTCCAGTGCTTCATCCCGCTCGCTTTTTATCCAAAAGACACGGCCTTATCATCGCTTCCCGGCCCTGACGCGATCGACAATCTCAAGACCATCGCCGTCTCACGCCTGATGCTCGACAACTTCGACCACATCAAGGCCTACTGGGTCATGCTCGGCAAAGCCACCACCCAGACCGCCCTCCACTTCGGCGCCAACGACGTCGACGGCACCATCACCGACGGCGGCGAACTCACCCACGCCTACTCCGTCGAAGACGGCGGCGAATCCAAAATGACCAAAGCCGAACTAATCACCATGATCGAAAGCGCCGGCTTCGAGGCCGTCGAACGCGACACCGTCTACAACCGCGTCGCCGCAGTGTAAGTTTATTGTCCAGTCTTGAGTTGAGTGAAGTGTGGTTGGTTACGTTCCGGTTAAAGACAGTGTTGACTTATGACGAAGTTAGAGTTCATCGCAAGGCAGTTAGCGAAGGCTCAGAATAAGCGTTATGAGCACTACGTCGTTAATCGCGTCTGGAGTTTACTTAACGACTCACGCGTGAAATTCGTGACGCAACAGTTTGTCAGTCGCCCCGAAGGACGAGCGATGACAGATATGTTCTTTCCCCAACTGGCAGTTCACATCGAAGTTGACGAAGGTTTTCACAAGAGCCAGATCGACGCAGACAAACTAAGAGAAGCAGACATTATTAACGCAACAGGGCATCAAATCCTTCGGGTTGACGTTACGAAGGACATTGAACATATCAACGGCGATATTGATGAAATAGTTACAACAATAAAAGACAAGATCAGTTCCACGGAAAACTTTGAGCCATGGGATGTGGAGGCCGAAATGAACCCTCTAACCTATATCCACAAAGGTTACATTGACGTAAACGATAACGTGGCTTTTCGCACCATGGTTGAAGCTGCAAATTGCTTCGGGCTAAACATAAAACCAAGAGGTATTTGGACTGGCGGAGCAAAGCACGGAGTTGAGACAAATACATTGATTTGGTGTCCAAAGCTCTATCAAAACAAGGACTGGAATAACCAGATGTCTGACGATGGTCAAGTCATTACTGAAATGAGCGAAGATCCCGCTCGCGTCTCGATCGAAATTGACCGAGTCAAGAGGGCACAGGAGTTTACGCGCACAGTTTTTCCACGGTTCAAAGGTCCACTCGGTGACTACCTATACCGTTTCACAGGGAAATATGAAATGGATATCGACGCCACGAATGAGACCACTGGATTCGTTTGGCGACGCGTGGCGACGCGCGTGCCGACATACGAATATACTGAACGACCTAATCCCGAGCGTGAAATACACCCTATGAAACGCGAGACGCGCACAATATATACTTCGCGAGTACGAGACTTACTTCAACTGCCGGAACTCGATAGTCTCAAGAGCGAGATGCCAATGCTCTCGCTGAAACCGACAAAAAATGAATACCGTTTTTTCCGTAACGGATTGGGCCCTGGATCGATTTGGATCGCGAAACAGCGAGGCGGATACCGTATCGTGACAACCGGTATTACTAACAGTTTGAGATCTGATATCGAGAGGCTCACTGGAAAGACCGCTTCCACAATGCGGGATCGCGACCATCTTTGGTGGAAAGGTTTGTCAATTGACAACGTTAGAGGTGTGTTGACTGCTTTTCAAAACCTCTAAGTCCGCGGATTGGCTCGGCATTGTTCGACGACGAGAGCCAAATCGTAGGCGAAGCTGTGTGAGTCTCAGACGACGCCGCGCAAGTCTCATCCGAAGGCGAAAAAGTTTGATACGAACCGGTGCAAATCGCAGACGAAGCGCGTAAAATCGTAGACGAAGTCCGAAGATTTACGTTTGAAGGACGCTTAACCGCAGACAAAGCGGTTAAAGTCGCGGTTTATTCGTAAAAATTAACAGCCGACACATCCGCAAAGATTCGCGAAGGCATGGTCGCCAAACGAATCCTCGACGGCGTCGTCCAAAACAAATACAACAACGACCCCGGCAAACTCGCCGCGTGGATCTCAGCCAGCCACGTAGAGAAAGCCCCGAAGAAAAAGACGCCAACGCCATAACAGGAGGATTCCATGCCAACTAAAACATGTCCGAATTGCGGAGAACAAGAGGTACCGTTGAACGCTACATTTTGCCCGTCTTGCGGTGAGTCGACGACGGAGCGAATTTCGGTCAAGGAGTCTGCTCCGCTTTTCGCAGTAGAAGCTCGACCGGGAATCAGTTCGTCCATTCCCTTGCCCCAAATCCTCGGCCTGGCCGGGTCCGTCATTCTGTTTATAGGCGTTTTCACACCGATAATTAGTCTTCCGATCGTCGGTGGCATGAATTACTTCCAGAACGGTCGGGGCGATGGTGTCATCGTACTGCTCGTTGCGATTCTCTCGGCGTTTTTGACCCTCGGAAAAAGATATCGCTTCCTGCTGTTTACTGGTGGTGGATCGCTGGCGATTCTCGCTCTTACCTTCATTGTCTTTCAAGTTCGGATGTCGCAGATGCAGGCTGAGATGAAAAAGTCGATGGGGAACAATCCGTTTGCTGGTCTGGGCGATGCCATGATGAACAGCGTTCAGATCTCATGGGGCTGGGCAGTATTGATCATCGGTGCGGTTTTGTTAATCGCCGCGGCCCTAGTGCATCGCCGGGCTGAATCCAATGATGATCACGAAGATTCGGTCTTTCCAAATATCGCTGACAAGCATGTTTATATCTCGATTGCAGGGATATTTGCTATCTGGATAGGCCTCATCGGATATGGTTTTGTAGGTGGTGCCACTGTGGCACCGACGCCAGCGTCTTCGCCGTCCAACCCGTTTCAGTCTGAAGGTCCATCGAACTCTTCCTTTAGCAGCACGGAAAGCACGTCGATGAGTCCCGAAGAGGCTGCCTATGTATCGAACGTGGCGATTAGCAAGGTGGACGTAAGCAAAAACATCTTAAACCAGCTAGGCGTTTTTGGTGAGCTAAAAAATAATGGCGGTAAGGTACTGAATACGATCGAGATAACTATTTATTACCTCGACGCACAGGCCAATCCGGTTTCCGAAAAAACTTATACGCCAGTCAACGAAGGTGCTCAGAACTTCGGCATGTCTGATACGAGCGCACTAAAGCCTCGTTACAGCAGGAAATTTGGCTATAAGGCAGATAGTGCTCCTAGCGATTGGTCTAAGAAGGTAAAAGTTGAGGTAAGCAAGGTGGTATTCGCAAAATGATGTTAAAGCGAACCTTACATAGATGCGGCCCGCCGTTGGTCATTCTTGGATTGGTCTGCATGATCGCATGCGGACCTCACCAAACCAACACTTCGAACGAAAGGCCTCCCGACGCCGCGTCTCCGACGACAACCGTCACTCCACTTAATTCAGAGCGGAACACAAACAAACAGGCAGAGAAACCAAACAAGACGAACGATGAAATGTTTGCCGAGAGTCCACCGCTCGATCTTCCTGAATGTCTAGCATATGAAGCTGTAAACATAGCCGCTATGCGCGCAGCAAATTTTCCTGACGAAGAAATCCGTAAGGAAGTATTTGTATGGCGAAACGTCGTCCGCACTGAGAAAGATCCCGCCAAACAGGCTGTGGTCTGTAAAAGATGGATGGAAATACGGCAGAAAACGCCTTATCAGCGTCGCGAGAAAAAATAGCGCGTCCGCTTCAATCAACGGCGATTTCCGAGAACGAACGAACATTATGACGCAAGCAAAAAATACAATTTGTCTTTGGTACTATAAGGACGCTGAAGAGGCTGCTAATTTTTATGCGGCGACGTTTCCGGATTCGGAGGTGACGGCGGTGCATAAGGCTCCGGCGGATTTTCCGGGCGGAAAGGCAGGCCAGGTTTTGACGGTCGAATTCACGGTGTTCGGCATTCCTTGTCTGGGGCTCAACGGCGGCGACCATTTCAAGCAGAGCGAGGCGTTCTCGTTCCAGATCGCAACCGAGGATCAGGAAGAGACCGACCGCTTCTGGAACGCCATCGTCGATAACGGCGGAGCAGAAAGCCAGTGCGGCTGGTGCAAAGACAAATGGGGCCTCAACTGGCAGATCACCCCCATCGCCCTCACCAAAGGCACCACCGACCCCGACCCCGAAGTCGCCAAACGCGTCTTCGCCGCCATGATGACAATGAAAAAAATCGACATCGCCGCAATCGAGGCCGCCCGGAACGGTTAAACCCCCTAAACATCGACTCTTTCTTTCCCAGTATCCTCATCTATTTAACGAAACCAAACGGTTGCATTTGACACGTGCAACCTTTTGGTTGCATACTCATTTTCGAAGTTATGAAACGAGACATTTTCCAGGCCATAGCTGATCCGACGAGGCGCTCTATCATTGCTTTGATCGCGTTGCAGGCGATGACGCCGAATGCTTTGGCGGAGAATTTTCGCACGACGCGGCAGGCCGTTTCTAAGCATCTGCGGATACTGGCGGAGTGCGAACTGGTGACTCAGGAACAACGGGGGCGGGAGATTTACTACCGGCTCGAGATCGACAAAATGAAAGAGATCGACAAATGGTTAGAGCAATACAGGCAGATCTGGGAGGCCAGATATAGTCAGCT
>JAYSZT010000333.1:0-6490 GCA_043737915.1 Acidobacteriota bacterium | reverse complement strand
GCTTTAAGTAATCGATCGGAGCGTCAAAACCGATGTCACGATAAAATTCACGGTAAAGAACATCTCCGGGATACCCTGACTCGGCACTCCAAACCTGTTGACTTGTATCAACGTCGCGAGCAAAAACAGCCGTTCCGTTTGAACAAGCAACCGGAGCGTGGACGCCGTATCGCGGCCTCGGATCACCGTAAAGGATCGCGTGCGTATCACAAATAAAATACTCGATCCCGGAGTCTTTCAGCAGATCTTCGACACCTGGTTCGTAGGCACACTCGGCAAGCCAGATGCCTCGCGGTTGACGGTGAAAATGCTTTTTGTAATTGGCGACAGCTATCTGAACCTGCGCCCGCCGGCTCTCCGTCGTGGAGATCAGCGGCATAAATCCGTGCGTCGCACAGCACGTAATGATCTCGATCACGCCCTCGTCCTGCAACTCGCGAAAGGCGTTGATCAGATTGCGGCGATATCGATTGTTCCAGAGATCCAGCGACGCCGACAGATTATCGACGTACATTTTCGCGACGTCATGAAAGTCGTGGGCCTCAATTTGAGCCCGGTGCAATTCTTTCTTTGCCAGTTCGAGCAGATTTTCGAGGTGCCGCGTGTAGCGTTCCTGCAATAACGGATCCGCGAGCATTTCGCACAAAGGCGGCGAAACGTTCATCGCGAGGCGCGGTCTCACTCCCGCTTCATGCAGCGTCTGAAAAATAAAAATTAGCGGGAGATAGACCTCGGTGATCGCCTCGTAGAGCCAATCTTCTTCGAGAAACTCAGGATATTCCGGATGTCTGACAAAAGGCAGATGGGCGTGAAGGATCAGGCTGAAATATCCAGTTGGCATAATGGTCGGTCGTCACTGATCGCGTACCGGCGGCTAATTTTTTGCAGCAATTAGGCCTGATGATCTGCAACCTTTTATCGAAGACTGTGCGAGCTCACCGGATTATAACGCGGAGCCGATTTAGGCGACAAGCCTTTTGTTTTTAATGTGCGCGGGAAGCTGACCAGACTCGCACCGAAGACGGCGGAACCGATCTGTTCCTCGACAAACTCAGCCTCGTCGATGTCAAAGTATTCCGTCAAAGCGGCCATTGCCTTACCCGATTCGATGACTGCGGCGTTCGATTGCAAGATCGCAAAAAGGGCTGCGCTTATTTTATGCTTGAGATCTTCGAGCTTAACTCCGGAGGCGAGAGCGAGCATTGCATAGCGAATATCCTCAGCTGTTATGCCGCCGATATCGTATTCTGCGGTTCCCAGAAATTTCGAAAACGCTATCTGAGATGCGTTCTCGGCAGCGGCGTTGTCGTCGCCCGCCATCGCGACGTCGAAGGCATCACGCGAGAAGCCCGCAACATCCAAAACCTCCGAAAACGTATTCGCGGACATTTTCCACTTCGATTCTGTCGCGGCTCGGGGGCTGGGACTGCGGCGAGGCGTTTCAACAACGTTGGAATACACAATTCGAAAATACGGACGCGACGGAGCGTAAAAACCGATCTCTGCCTGATATTCGCTATCCGGTTCGACATCGAACCACCAGTTGCCCTCGGCGTCGCACTGGCTGACCTTTTCAAAATTGTGTTTTTTATCGGTCAACTTGACGACCAGCGTGTAGTTGCCCAGATCATCCCCAAAAACGTTACGCAACGTCGCCCACGGGTTCTCTTTTACGGACCAATAAAAATAAAGTCTCGTCGGCGTCTGCATTTGCAGCCGTGCCCTGTTCTCGCGTTGCAGTTCCGGCAATTTCACGTCGGCTAATGCCTTGAAAACCGGGGAAACCTCAGCCTGCGGAGGTTCTGTCTGTATTTCAGCGGTGACGGTAGCCGTCTTTTTTGTTGCGGATCTTTTTACCGGCTTGCCGGAGGCCTTCTTGACCGGCGATGCGGGAGCTGAAACGTCAGCGGCCGCAATCTCAGCGAATGGGTCGAGCACGATCGGCTTCGAGGTCTTTCGCGCCGCCTTTTTAACTGGGGCAGCCTCGACAACGGCTTTCACGGTTTTCTTTGCCGTAGCTTTTTTAACTGGCGTCTCTTCGACGACAGATTCAAATGGCTCAACCGCATTCGAAATCGACGCAGGCTTTTTACCAACCTTTTTTTTAGTTATAACTTCCGCTTTCATATGACAAAAACCGCATAGTGAAGTATGCGGTCTTTCGGGAAAAGTTACAAGCAGTAGCCATCTACTCAGCGTTAATTGTTAGTTACTTATGGATTTGAGACGAATGTCGATCTTACCGTAGGTAGTGTTTATCTGCGAGCGGACAGGCACCCGCCGATCGTCATCGGTGAACCAAATTATTAAACTTCCCTTCTGCTCGATCAAACGACCGTTACCAAAGATCACCGGTTCGACGCGAAAGCACCATTGTTTGCCAAGTATCGATTTTTGCTGTTCGCGAGCGGTCACCCGCACCGGTAATGTGTAGACCAACCCGGAATCACTGATCGTGATCTCAAAACTTTTGCCTACCGTCAACGGAACTTTTCGCAGGGCATAGATTCCGCTCGCGAGGTCGTATGTCTGATCTTCGATCTGTGAAGCAATTCGCCGCGGCGGACGGGTTGTATTCTTCGGATCCATCTCGACATAAGTGACCCGTTTTTGCGAATAATCAAAGTCGGCAACGCTGTCGCGAACACGTTCCTTCTGCACGTCGTGCTTAGTTGTTTTGATAATTCTAGATGCCGAAAAATCAACGAGCGATTCAAACTCCTGTAAAAAACTAAAGCGGAATAGTTTGAGAAGTGTTCCCTTTGAATCCGCTTTTGTTTTGATGAGGTAGTTTTGCGAGTTTGGCACAGCATCAACTGCGAAGGACAGATCGGCGATCGCAACGCCGATCTTCAAACGGCTGATCTTCGCTTCATAGGTAAGTTTCTCGCCCGATGCGAACGGCAAAGCTTTTGATGCAGTTTTGCCGTCGACCTGTGAAAATGCAGAAACGCCTCCCAGAGCGAGGATAATAAATAAAAACGGTATATTCAGAAGCGTCTTCATATCTAAGGAAGCCAGACGGCTTTGATGACCAGTAATCCCATCGCAACGGCCATGCCAATCGCGGCTCGGTACTCGCGATAACGCAAGTATAGTTTAGTGTCAAATTTTACGTCTGTTCGTTTCCATACCGTAAGTCTCGGTAAAAATAGCGGGACAGCGGAACTGTATTCCTCGAAATCCGTTCCAAATATTCTGGTCAGGTCTTCTTCTTCGACGCGCATCACCGGCAAATAGATGCCTAGATACAGAACCGCAAAAGCGACCGGCAACCACCAAACGCCACCCGCGATCGTAAAACCCGCACCGAGCAGAAAACTCCCGAGATATAGAGGGTTTCGCGTGTACCCGTATGGGCCGGAGACTGCTAATTTTTCGACCTTTCGGATGTGCCCCGATGCCCAACCACGGATCAGGAGACCGATCAGAGCGACCGCTCCGCCAACGAGCATTGTGATCAAAGTCGGGTGGGCGAATATAATAAAAAGAATCGCAAAAAGAAAGCCGAGCGGAACCCGTACTCGCTGCAAAAGTCGTTTGTTTTTTGAAACCATCGATGAATTCGCCGGACTCGTCTCGATGAAGCCGCCACGATAGAGCATTATCATCGGTTTCCAGATCCAAATCAAACGGCATTGAGTCGTTGCCTGACCGCCGCCATGACGGTCTCGACATCGGTATCCATACAGATCCACTTTGAACAGGTACGCCGATGACAGTCAACACGACAACCAATGTCGTCCCGCTCGACGCAGATATCTCCAGGCGTCAAGCTCCCGTTCCGCCACCATTCGGTCGGACCGAACAGGCCGACAATAGGCACTCCAGCCGCAACCGCAATGTGCGTCGGGCCGGTGTCTCCGCCGACATAAATGCGGCTCCGTTTCGCCAGCTCGTAAAAACCCTTGAGCGACGGTTGCGTTAAGATCAAGTTGCCTGAGCGGCTGTTTGCCATAACTTTTTCTGCTAGCTCAGTCTCGTTCGGGGCAGTGGCTACGACCGACATCATTCCGGTTGCTTCCCAGATCGCATCCGCCAGTTGTCCAAACTTCTCCGCATGCCAAAGCTTGGTCACCCATCCGCCGGCCGGATTGAGAATCGCAAAGTTTTCTCCGACATTCGCAATTATCGAATAAGCTTCTGCCCTATGCTCATCAGTTGTCGCGATCGGAAATTCGGGTAGCTCATCGTCAAGCTCAAACCCAAGAGCCCCAGAGGCGAGCTTCAAATTCTTTCGGATAATGTGAGTTTTCGGTGCGATCTCAACCGTATCGGTCAGAAAAAACCGGCTGGCCGGTTCGCGAAGCCCGCTTTTTGAAAAGCCCCAACGCTTTTTCGCACCTGAGATCTTTGCGATAACCCCCGATTTGAGAAGCCCCTGCATGTCGATCGCCACATCGTATTTACGTGTGCGGATCGCACTCGCCTGGCGGGTCATATCCAAAACTATCTCATCGATCACCTTGCCGCCGCGCAGCGAACGGGTGTCGATCTCGATGAGTTCATCGACGAGCGGACAGCCACGGATGATCTCTGCCGACCGTGCCTCTGCGACCCAGGAAATATGGCCATCCGGCAAATTTCGCCGAATCGCAGCAACTGCCGGCAAGGCGTGAATTATATCGCCAATACTACTGAGTTTTACGATCAATATCCGCATCAAGATCAACCGCAATCGTAACATCGCCTCAGCCCAACCGAAAATAGGGCCGGATCCCGTATCAGGCGACCGTGTAAAATATTGAATGAATCGCGCTTTGGAGAATAGGACTAAATTGCGTGGCGGCGGAAAAGGTCGAATCTTTCTGCGAGTGTTTCGGGATCGATGCCTTCAAAGACCAACTCGTCGACTGTCCGGTCTTCGAGCAACGGCTTTGGAATGACCGCACACAGAGCGAAAGCATCGGCCTCGATCTCCTGTCGCGTCCGGCCTCCAACAGCGTGGAAATTAGCGGTCGCACCCGATTCTGGTGTGTGTAATAGAAAATGGCCTAGCTCGTGGAAAAGCACGAGTAGCTTTTTAGCACCTGCAAGCCGACTATCCACCGCAATATAATCGCGGCCCATGACCCGATAATAAAATCCGCCGGTGGTCAGAGGCATCTCAGTCACACCGATCCTGAAACGCTTACAGATACGATAAAAATCGCTCTCCGTCAGTGGTCGTTCGTTCCACCCGATGTTGAGATTGAATATTTTGTCGGTGAGAAAGTGCATTTGGTGAGGATCGTTTGTGCCGTCTGTGCAATATTGTATCACAACTGTTTCGATAGGCTATTACTATTTCGGCAATGAACGATCCAGAACTCGGCGAGCATCTCTCACAGCCGCGATCTTATCGGCGGGCGAAAACGTCTCCCAGCCGCGAAAAAAGACGATCCCATAATCGACCGGATATTCGAGGTGGTCATGCGCCAGCCATTCGCTCATCACTTTCTGCGGATCATTGAGTTTAAGCACTGCGGACTCAACGTCGAACGCATCGCGAAAATCGACACTTGCAAGTTCTGAGACCACATCCTTGCCAAGCGAAGCGAGCTTTTGATCGACGATCTCACCAATCTTCTCTTCGAGAAAGCGCCCGAGCCCGATCGCCGGTTTCTGGCCGCCATACATATCTCCGCTACCGATAAGCAGCCAGTTAAGCGAAACGTTCGTTTGAACGGCGATCTTTATCAAAACTTCCGGTGCGGGAAGGCGGCCGAGATAGTAATTCCGAACCGTCGCGTGCGATAAGCCCAACTCTCTTGCCACATCTGCCATCGATCTATGGTCAAACGCCTTGTCTAACCGTAAAACGAACTCCTCATTCATACTATCGCTCCTTATACATCCATTATACATCCGTTGCTTCAGTCACATCGAATGTTATTACAAGGAGAATCAAAGTGAAAGCGGAATCGATCGATTTTTCGGCCGGGAACTATGCCGACAGGCCAAGACCCGGAACACACTCGGTTTCGCGCCAATTACGTTGCTTATTAAGCCTTGACACGAGCACGCCGTAAAAAGTATATTTTGAAGTTCGGCTTTGCTGAAAAAGACAGGCAATACGATTTACTTTTACCCTGTCGACCACCCAAAATGCCGCCCTAGCTCAGTTGGTAGAGCGTTCGATTCGTAATCGAAAGGTCGTCGGTTCGACTCCGATGGGCGGCTCCATTAAAATCAACAACTTACAGCAACCCACGACCTGCCCTCAGGACGCTGCACACATCTATGCACACAAATTGTATTTCGTTGACATTCGTAGAAAAACATACCCCTACCCCCTCAGGCTGTGGCTAAAATGTTCAGTTCAGGCCCTCATGTCCTGAAAAAACGCTGTTCACGTGGGCTTTTCCCGGGGTACAAGCGGGCGTCAACAAATCGAATAACTTGGGAAACTACTTGTGTCCCTTTGTGTGTTCTTCACGTGAGGGACTTTTTGGAAACATTTACAATATCCCGGCGTCTTTGCCTGCCCTTAGACTTTGTACAATTGACT
>JAYSZT010000332.1:0-6500 GCA_043737915.1 Acidobacteriota bacterium | reverse complement strand
GGAGGGGAGCTTTTGTGAGCCAAAAACAACGTGCAGGTAAAACTACCGTCAAAATTCGGCAGAGAGATCATCATGAACTTGTTTCTCGGCCAGATGTGAAGGGCGTTCTTTTCCAAAAGAAAGCCGCCACCGGACGCCGGTGGGATGTGAAGTTCCTTGTATCCATGATCGAGAAACACGGTTTTCGACGAGTAGCCCGCAAGCTGATCTTCCATCGCCAGCCTCACCGCTGAACCCGCACCGTCGGTCGCGATCACCGTATCGACATTGACCACTAAACCGGATTGAAAACTAGCAGTACCGGTCTCGCACTCAAAGGAAGAGCATCGCTCGTTAAAATGAAACGTCACCTCATCGTATTTATCGGCTTCATTCACCAACGCGATGTTCAATCCCGAACGCGAAACCGAATTGATATATTCGCCCTGTCGCCCGCTATATGGCATCAATTTGGTGTCACCCGAAACGGTATGGATCATTCGCCCCGTCATCGGCACGGCCTCGCCGAGCACATACTCGTCTATGCCGACCGCACGCAAGGCAGCGATGCCCCGATCGGACAACGCCAAATTTATCGAGCGTCCCGCGGCAACTTCCGCGAGCCGCATATCACTGCGCGCCTCGTATACATCAACCTTAATGCCACGTTTGGCAAGGTAGATCGCGAGTAGCGAGCCCGCCAATCCAGCACCTATTATTGCAACTTTCATGTATTGAAGATCAAATTATTCACGTTCGGCCGAGACAATAATGTCGGTCCTATTAAAGACATAATAGACCGAATATCGCTTCCCAGTCTCGAAAGCCAAATAGATCGGATCATTACTTTCGGAGAAAACGAATTCACGTTCACCAACCGAAAAGGCGGATCCATATTCGGATGCGTTAAACCTTCAACTCAAACAGGCTTTCAGCAGGGCAGAAAATTGATAAACATCCGAAAACGAGTTGTACAACGGCACCGGAGCAACGCGGATGACGTCGGGTTCGCGCCAATCGGCGACCCCGCCGCGATTTGAGATCGCCTCGAACAGGCTTTTGTCTGCTTTTTGGACGCGAATTGAAAGTTGGCAGCCGCGCGCACTCGCATCCCGCGGTGTTATTACAGTTACCCGCGTATCGTCGAATTCGTCCAGTAAATACTCGAGATATGCCGTAAGTTTCACGCTCTTTTTGCGAAGTTCGGACATTCCCGCCTCATCAAAAATCTCGAGCGAAGCCCGTAGAGCGGCCAATAGCAATATCGGCGAATTAGAAAGTTGCCATCCATCTGCCCCAGTAAGAGGCTCAAAATCCGGACGCATCAGGAATCTCGTCTCTTTTTTATTGCCCCACCAACCGGCAAAACGCGGAAGATCGAAGGAAGTCGAGTAACGTTCATGAACAAACGCCCCAGCGACCGCACCCGGACCGCCATTCAAATATTTATACGAACACCACACCGCAAAATCGACGTCCCAATCATGCAGTCTGAGTTCTAGATTGCCCGCCGCATGAGCTAGATCGAATCCGACAATGGCACCTTTGGCATGGCCTGCCGCAGTGATCGCCGCCATATCAAAGGCCTGACCAGTGTAGTAGTTAACTCCGCCAAGCATAACGAGCGCGACCGTGTCGCCTTCGCGCTCGATCGTCTCGACTATGTCCTCAGTGCGGAGCGTCGACTCACCATCACGGGGAGCGAGTTCGATCAGCGAGCCATCGACATCTAGTCCGTGAAACTTGATCTGCGACTCAATTGCGTATTGGTCTGACGGAAACGCACCTTTCTCGATGATGATCTTAAATCGCTCACTTGTCGGTCGGTAAAATGAGACGAGCATCAGATGAAGATTGATCGTCAGAGCGTTCATGACGACGGTTTCGCTGGGCATCGCTCCGACAATCCGAGCCATTGGCTCCGTCAGCAATTCGTGGTAAGCAAGCCATGGATTTTTAGCGTGAAAATGCCCCTCGACACCAAACACTTCCCATTCAACGAGTTCCTGCTCAACATATTCGCGTGCCTTTTTCGGCATCAGACCAAGCGAATTACCGGTAAAATAAAGTGCGTCCCGACCCTCGACTTGGGGAAAATGAAATCTCTCGCGAAAACGTCTCAAAGGATCTTGCTCATCTAGAGTTTGGGCGGTCGGAAAGTTTGGTTTAAGATTAGGTTTCGACATATTAAATCACCATTTTAATTTATTTTCTTAAATGGAGTAATAAAGGCACGCGGTTTTTTTACGACAGTTTTATATGGCAAAAATATTAGCCGATCTTTTGTTATCAGTAACGATCTTCCTCAGCCTTGCCGTCTGCATCTATCCGCAGGCGAGATGGATGTCCGATAATTCTACGATCCTCGGTAAAAAGCAGTTAAACCAGATTGCCCTGCCCGGGGCTCACGATGCCGGAACATTTGCTATCTCGTCGACGGCCGGTTCTACGATCGGCTCCGGCGATGGACTGGCGTCACCCGATAATAAAAATGTTAAAAGAATCCTTTCGCTCGGGCCCGTTTTCGGCGACTGGGCTAAAACCCAAGAACGCACCACCACCGAAATGCTCACCGACGGGATTCGATATTTTGATCTACGGGTCTGTGTCGACGGCAAAGGCGTTTTAATGACTTGTCACGGCCTTTTTGGTGCTCCGTTGGCATCGATGCTCGCTGACATAAAAAAGTTCAGCGACCAAAACCCTCGCGAAGTGATCCTGCTGGGATTCAATCATTTCTGGGACCGGGCTTATCAGATCCAGCAGAATAAAAAACAAGGCGAGATCGAAGGCCTCACAAATGAAAACTGGTCCCAACTCGTAACTCTGATAAAAACGCAATTAAAGGACAGCCTCGTCAGCGGCTCTGCATTCAGCCCAAAAAGTAAATTAAGCGACCTTTGGCAGTTGAAAACCGGCAATCGGATAATTGTCCTCTTTGACACCGAAGAAGGCCCTGAGGATGATCTGATATGGAAAAACCGCGAAGAAAATACATGGGTCGGCGGCTGGGATTTGGCGGCTTTTAAGGCGGGAACATTGAAGGTCCTGCAGAACGCTGCGGAAAAGAAATACGCTGACAAATTCTACGCTATTCGCTCATCCGTCACCCCCGACGATGGCGGCCGTCTCATCAGCATGGGTATCATTTCAGACATCTATCCGTCGTCGGTCAGTGAACTCGCCGATATGACAAATCCCGTCGCATTAGGATGGGTAAAAAATGAATGGGCCGCGAAATATCCGATCAATCTCATCTGGGCCGATTTTTATAATCGTCATGACCTAGTAAAACTAGCGAAGCGAATTAACGGTATCAAGGTCGATCTTAGGAATTCTAAGATCGGAACAGCTACGAAATGGACAAAATGGAAGAAAAAAGACGGGGAGCAGAAAAGTATCTTTGATATTCTAAATTAGGCGCGCCATCCATCAGAGAAAAGCAGTTTCATCCAGATCTAGCCACTCAAGGGCGGTGCCGCCGAGTAGTCTGTTTACGATCTCACCCGAAAATCCGCAAGACTCGATCAATTTGCCCGGTTCCGCCTCGCCAAGTGGAAATGGATAATCAGTTCCTAACGCAATTCGCTCGGCACCTGTCATTTCGACCAAAAACTTCAGCGTTGCTGCGTCGTGTACCAGCGAATCGAAATATATCTGGTTCAGATATTTTCGCGGATCTTGAGGATTATCGACCGCACAAAGTTCAGGCCGAACATTGAAACCATGTTCGATCCGCCCGATCGTCGCGGGAAAAGAACCACCGCCGTGTGCGAAGCACATCCGCAAATTCGGCAACCGCTCAAGTGTTCCAGAAAAGATCAGTGAACAGATCGCTCGCGTAACCTCGGCGGGCATTCCGACAAGCCACGGTAGCCAATATTTTTGCATATCAGCTTCCCCGGCCATTTCCCACGGATGCACAAAAACGGCCATGCCGAGTCGCTCGCATGCGGCAAAGATCTCGAAGAACTGAGGTTCGCTCAGGTTTAGCTGATTTATGTTCGTGCCGATCTGCACACCCGCGAGGCCATTCGATTTGCACCGTTCGAGTTCGCGTATCGCTAGATCGACGTCCTGCATCGGCACTGTCCCGAGCCCAACAAAACGGTTCGGAAATTCGCTCACGATCCCGGCGATATGATCATTCAGAAACGCCGCGATCTCGGCTCCGTCCTGCGGTTTTGCCCAATAACCAAACATCACCGGCACCGTCGAGAGCACCTGCACATTCACACCCGACACGTCACATTCCTCGATCCGTCTTTCCGCCGACCAACAATTTTCCTCAACATCGCGAAAGGCCACCCCGTCATCCCTGAGCATCCGCGCACAGCGCGGTTGGTAATGATCAAGCGAAATAAACCCGCCGTAACCAAATTTATCCTTCCAACGCGGAATATCGCTCGGCAGGATGTGTGTATGAACGTCGATCTTGAGCATAAAGTCGGAACCGCCTGCGTCAGCGGGCGGCGTGAACACGATCAAAAAGCCGGTGGGATAAGTCACAAAATCTAAACATACCTATGGACTTCTCAGCCGTTCTGCTTAGGGACAACACGTGAAAGATTTTCGCGGTTTTTTTTTCGTAAATCAACAGCTTCATCGCTGGTTAAAATCCGAGCGTTCATTAAGGAAAGGCTCAACTTGCGCAGTTGTTCTGTTTGTCTCAGTCTCTTGGTTATTGCCTCCGAGGACATGTCAACTTTCTTCATTTTTCATCCTATCAATATCGATTAAATCTTTAGGCCGCCCGGCCAATTCTTTCATTTTGATCAAACCGGAACGCGAGACAATGGACATTGCCATACCCTGCCAATCTACCGTGATCCTATCATTCCAAACGTCCTCAACCTGCGGTGTAACCAGCAAATAGTCGAGAGATAGAACCTCGCCATCATCATCGATCTTTGACACACGGCGAATCTCAACAGTGCTCTGTTTAAATGACATGTCCATTCCGTGAATATCAAAACCAAACTCTTTGGCAATCGAAAACGACCTAACTAGCGATTCGTTTTGAATGAGAATGTCTATGTCGAAGGTGGCCCGTGGAAAGCCAAGTATGGTGAGTGCAAGCCCGCCGCAGACAGCATATTCGATGCCGTTTCGCTCAAGTCCGGAGACCAATTGACTAAGTTCTTCTAAAAGCGTTGCCATTTCAGTTTGATGCTTTACCCATTTAATTTTATCAAACCGGCTACTGTATTCTTAAATCCGCATCTACCGTAAAAATTTTGCAGGTAAGGTTCAAAATCCACGTGTAGCCAATGGGCGCCATGTTCCTGAGCTGCCGTTTCTGCTTGTTTTACCAAACTCCGACCGATGCCTCGACGCTGAAATTTGCGATGCACGGTCGTGTCCAAGATAAAAGCGTGAATCCCGCCATCCCACGCGATATTAAGAAAACCGACCAATTGGGTTTCATAATATGCACAGATAAATGCCAAACTGCGCTCAAGAATGGGATGAAAATCTGTCGGTCCATGCCCCTCCCACGCTTCAACGAACAAAGCGTTCAATTCCATGTTTGTGACTTTCGGACTGACACGATAATCAATTTGGATCTCGGTTTTATTTCTCATCTGATTGAATCGTAGTCGGCGGCTCCATCACCGCACCGCAGTTGTTGCACGTCCGCAGATCTTCAGAGCCGTAAAACTTCTCGAAAACACCTTGAAACTGCGTCGTGATGTCCTCGAGCTGAAAATATTCTTCGTAGAGTTTCTCGTTGCAATTTTCGCAGAACCAGAGCAAGCCGTCGAGTTCGCCATCGCGGCGTTTTCGTTCGATGACGAGGCCGACCGTGTCTGCCCCTCGAATCGGATTATGCGGAACACGCGGCGGCAAAAGGAACATCTCGCCCTCGCGGATCGGAACCTCGATGGCTTTGCCGTCTTCCTGTATCTGAACCTTGATGTCGCCCTCGAGCTGGTAAAAAAGCTCTTCGCCCTCATCCCAGTGATAATCCTTACGCGAATTCGGCCCACCCACAACCATCACGATAAAATCACCGTCGTCATAAATACACTGATTCCCAACCGGCGGCCTTAGCAGATGGCGATGCTCGTCGATCCATTGTTGAAAGTTGAAAGGGCGGCGTATTGGCATAGCTAAAAATACATTGCCTCGGTCTCATTCGCCAAATCGCCGATGCGACCTCCGTGTGGATCCACGTTTGACAACACAACAACAGAGATCTTTTCAGCCGGAAAATGCGTGAACGAAGTTGCAAAACCACGGCTTCGCGGGAGGAAAGTACCCGCGAAGCCACAAAAGGATACTTTATGCATTAGCCATATCTATCACGAACCGATACCGCACATCGGCTTTGACAGTGCGATCGTAAGCCTCTTCGATGCGGGAGGGCGTGATTATCTCGACGTCGGACGTGACATTATGCTCCGCGCAGAAATCTAGCATTTCCTGGGTTTCTGCAATGCCGCCGATCATTGATCCGGCGATCACCTTGTTGCCGCCGATCAATGAGAACGCATTCACCTTTGACGGTTCGGTCGGCA
>JAYSZT010000331.1:0-14106 GCA_043737915.1 Acidobacteriota bacterium | reverse complement strand
ACCGTTTTCATCTGTGACAACTGCCAGAGCGAGAATTCAATTGCGTCACCAGGAAATTTATCGATCTCCGAACCCACGATCGAGACCGAGGCACTGGGTGCGAACAGAACCAAGACTGATATGAAATTAAGGAAGTACAAATGAGAAAAACAAAATTGACGACGTGCTTAATACTAGTTATTGCTCTTTTTAATAACGCGGTCTTAGCTTCCCCAGGCGACCTCGATACAACGTTCAGCGGCGACGGTACGCTTATAGTACCGGTGGGGATCGGCGATGCGGCGGGCAGCAGATCAGCTCTACAGAGCGACGGAAAGCTGATCGTTGCCGGGCAAGCCACGACGGGCTCTAAAACTTCCGCGGCCCTAGTTCGCTATAACACGGACGGCACCCTTGATAGCTCCTTTGGCGACGCAGGAAAAGTGTTGACCGATTTTTCCAGCTTAGGTTCGAGTTCTTCTTCTGACATCGCTCTTCAGTCTGACGGCAAAATAGTTGTATCCGGCAGCAGCAGCAATTCCAACTCCTCGATACAATTATTCCACGTTGCAAGGTACAATGCGTCTGGTTCGCTGGATAATTCCTTTGACGTTGACGGCATCGCGACGACAGACACTTTCAGCCCGCAGTCTTCGGCACACTCACTGGCTCTGCAACCAGATGGGAAGATTGTCGCATCCGGAAATGGCTTCCTTAACGGGCTCGCGGTGGTTCGATACAACACGAACGGAACACTTGATATCACATTCGACGGCGATGGCATCGCAACGAGAAGTGACGCTGCCAATGTTACTGTCCGCCGGACTCTCGCCCAATCAGATGGCAAGATCCTGTTAGTCGGCGGCATTAGTGGTTTCGTTCCGCTAAGGTCGATATATCTAGCGAGATTCAATGCCGATGGTTCCATCGATAATACATTCGATGGAGACGGGAAGCTGGAAACAGCCATCGGTAATTTCGCCACCGCTAATGGAGCGCGAATCCAGAGTGACGGAAAGATCGTTATCGCGGGCACCGGTACGGTCGCCTCACAAGATTATGCGATCGTCCGTTACAACGCAGACGGCTCGTCGCCCGTCATCTTCACAACCCCGATTGGAACCGCAACCGATGTGGCTGAAGATCTTCAGATTGATGCCGCTGGAAAGATCACTGCCGGTGGATCAAGTGAATTCAATGGTGCAAATGACTTTTCAGCGATCAGGCTGAATGCCAACCTCACGCTCGACACTTCATTTACCGGTAGCGGTAAGGTCAGGACAGATTTTGAAACGCAGGCAGACTCAGCGGGTAGCCTCAACATACAAAGCAACGGTTCGATCCTCCTTGCCGGATCGAGCCGTGCTACCAGCTTTTCGCCAAACCGGCTCGCAGCCCTTCGGTACGATTCCTTGGGAGAACTCGACACAACCTACGACATCGATGGCAAGGTCACGACCATTCTTGGCAACGGCCAATCGTTCGGGCACGCAACTGCCGTCCAAGGCGATGGGAAGATCCTGATCGCCGGAACATCGGGCCCAGAAAGCGGCGGCGGGACGGCTACGATCTTTCGACGCAACCCCGACTCAACCGCAGACCAGTCTTTTGGCACGGACGGTAGGGTAGACATAAACCTGTCATCGAGTTCGGCCCGGGCGGCGCTTGTTCAGGCTGACGGCAAAATACTTGTGAGCGGCCACCTTAGCTCGGCTATGTTTCTCTGCCGACTTAACTCGGACGGAACTTTCGACCCGACTTTCGGCGGCGGCAACCAGGTTGTTTTTGTGAATTTTGGATTTAACAGCTTTCCTATTCTCGGCGGCATGGCTCTTCAGAGCGATGGAAAGATCGTGCTCACAGGACGTGGGAACACCGGTGCGGGTAACAACGTGATCGTTGCCAGGTTCAACGCTGACGGATCCCAGGATGGCTCAACAACCTCAACCGATATCTTTAACGGCACCTCAGAGGTCGGCCGCTCGGTCGCGATCCAGTCTGATGGAAAGATCGTGGTCGGGAGCAACGGTGTCGGCAACACAGATGAAGCCTTTGTAGTACTCCGATACACCTCGGCGCTTGTGCTCGACACGACGTTCAGCGGCGATGGAATTGCGTTGGCGGATTTTTTTAGCGGGGATGACTTTGCAACGTCGGTGGCGATCCAAAGCGATGGTAAGATCGTTGCGGGAGGATATGCGTCTAACGGCACCAATAGCGACTTTGCGTTGGCCCGATTCAATCCGACAAATGGCTTACTGGACGCTAGCTTCGGGGTCGGCGGGAGGGTGGTGACCGCTGTTGGGAGCGGCGATGAACGGATCAATTCTATCAAGATCCAGAACAATGGAAAGATCGTCGCCGCAGGCTTCTCCTTCGCCGGCCTGAGCAATGATTTCGCGATCGTGCGTTACAACAGCAACGGCTCGCTCGACAACACGAATCTCTGGGGAACGAATGGCATCGTCACAACCGATCTGGGTAGTGACGACGTCGCGAACGCCATCGCTCTTCAGTCGAACGGCAGTATTCTGGCCGTTGGAAGCAGCGGCGGAAATATCGCGGCAGCGAGGTTCCTAGGCGACCCACTTGGGCCGAGTGCTGCGAACGTCTCCGTCAGCGGCCGCATTACAACGGCTGACGGCAGAGGCATTTCCCGAGTGCTCCTCACGCTGACCGATTCGAACGGTATTACGAGGATGGCCTCGACTGGTTCTTTTGGTTATTACCGGTTCGACGATGTACCGGCGGGCGAAAGTTATGTCTTGAGCGTAGCTAGCAAACGATATCAGTTCGCAAATACGAATCGCCTGATCTCCGTTTCCGAAGATCTGACCGACGTCGATTTTATTGCCTCGCCGTAGATCGAATTTGAGCGGGCACGCGAACATCTGCCCGGTGTGCCCTCTTTACAGTTTAAGTTCTTTCTTGGCTTCTTTCGCGTTCGATGGTTTTGCGAAGATCGAATCCGGGATGCTTTTGTTGAATTCGACTGTCAGATAATTTATCCGTGAAGTCGGTTTTCCGTCTGTCAATCGGTCGATGATGTACGGAGCCTTGATTCCGTCGACGTCGACGAATTGGGCGTAGCGGTCTTCTTCTTTGATCTCTTCGCCGTCGGCATTTGCGGTCTTGTAGAGAGCTTTTTGCGGCACGCCGTCGTCGACCGCGAATTCAAATTCGATAACGAAACCATCTTTGAAAGTTAATTTCACGACCTCATTTCGTCTACCGAGCGTCGCCGGGCGGCGGCCAACATAGCTAAGCTCAGCGTCACCTTTCCACGCTCCACGCAGCAGATTGTCGAGACTCGTCCTCATACCCTGCTTAAAATTAGCGATCTGCGTTTCGTTTTGGATCTTGATCAGTTCCTGAGCGCCGTCGTAGACCCAGCCATTTGAGCCGGAGTTTGCCTGCACGTTCTTCGTCCCGCCGTCTTTGAAATCTGCCCGCTCCTTGTCCGGAAACGAGATCGCACTAACAAAAGACTGAAACGAAACAACCGCCCCATCCTTGATTACACTAAATTTCCCCCGGCCGATCTGAGTTTTGACCTGTAAGTAACGCTCGCCGCCGAGCGTCCGAACTGCTTTGGCAATGACCGCCTCAGCTTTTTCTGTCTGCGGAGATGTTTTGACAGTAGTTTGTCCGAATGCCGTGGTCAACCACAGCGTTAACGTAAAAACGAGACTGAAAAAATAAATTGAAGGTCGAAAGAGTAATTGATACATAATGAAAAAGGCTTTGGTGATTTTACCACCAAAGCCTTGGATGCAAAAAGTTTTTGCTGCGTCTAGTTGAGGCTGAAGACCTCGGCCGGTTTGACCGTGATCTCGCCGTCGACTGCATCAACGATGAACTTAGTGGCAAGCTTCCATTCGTTGGTGATCGGCAATTTTACTTTCTGGTCGATGTGACGTTTCAGGAATCGTGCACCATAAGCCGGCGAAAACCCTTTCTCGGTCAGAAGGTCTAACCCAGCGTCGGTGACCTCGACGACCT
The DNA here is from genome assembly GCA_043737915.1 of Acidobacteriota bacterium. Lineage (GTDB taxonomy): Bacteria > Acidobacteriota > Blastocatellia > Pyrinomonadales > Pyrinomonadaceae > OLB17. Next base: position 10,125 of record JAYSZT010000331.1, on the reverse strand, counting down.
TACCCTGCCGCTCCATATTTCGTTGAAGCTTAGCCAGATAAAGCTTTGCGATCTCGCGAACCTCGTCCATTACGAGCGGCGAAAAGATGACGATCTCATCAATACGGTTGCGAAATTCCGGTGAAAATCGCGACTCAGCTGCCTTGATGACGTCGCCCTTGATCTGCAGGACATCGCCAAGTGTTTTCTGCCCAAAACCAAGCGGTTTTTCGTAACGCTTGAAATTCTCGCTGCCGAGATTCGACGTCATAATGACGATCGCATCCGAAAGATAAACCTTCTTCCCGCGTCCATCCGTGATCCAGCCTTCGTCGAACGCCTGAAGAAAGATATTCATCAGATACGGCGACGCCTTTTCAACTTCATCAAGTAGCAGAACTGTGTACGGATTGTCGCGGAGTTGTTCAGTCAAAATTCCGCCGCGTTCGCTGCCGACGATGCCTCGGGGCATGCCGATCAGTTTTTCAATGCCAACGGTGCCGTCGCCGTATTCCGACATGTCGATTCGAACCATTTTGTTTTCGTCGCCGAACATAAATTCAGCGACAGCTTTTGCAAGTTCCGTCTTTCCAACTCCGGTCGGCCCGAGGAAAAGCAGGACGCCGTCAGGAGCGTAATGGTTGTCCTTGAGCGGGCCTTTATTCAAACGAAGCCTTTCAGCAACAGCCCGAACCGCGTCTTTCTGGCCGATCACACGCTTACCGAGATCGGTTTCCATCGCCGAAAATCTGTCCGAAGTATCGCGATAGATCATGTCCTTTGGAATACGAGATTCCTGCGAAATGACGTCGATTATGTGCTCTGGACGGACTATCATCTCGAGCGGTTCGTTGATCTCGACCTTGACCGAGGCAGTGTCGAGCCAGCCGATCGCCTTGTCCGGCAGGTGAAGGTTACGAATGTATTTAGGCGACATCTCGATCGCCATATTAATAGCTTCGTCGGAGATGGTCACCGAATAGTTTTTCTCAAGCCGCGGACGCACACCGAGCAAGATCTCTTTCGTCTGATCCATTGTCGGCTCAGGGACATTCACGAGGCGGAATCGCCTTGCGAGTGCCTCATCATCGCTGATGTATTCTTTATATTCGGTGATCGTGGTCGCACCGATGATGCGGAGTTCGCCTCGAGCGAGCGACGATTTGAACATATTCGCCGCGTCCGAGGTCGTTCCCATCGCTGCACCGGCACCGATAATGGTGTGTGCCTCGTCGATGAAGAGAATGATGTTGTCCTTCTCTTTAACTTCGTCGATGATGCCTTTAATTCGCTCCTCGAACATACCGCGAAGCATCGTTCCGGCGACAAGGCCGCCCATCTGAAGTTGAACAATATGCGCGTCACGTAATCTGGCCGGGACCTTTTCAGGTTCCAGTTCGATCAGGCGTGCCAATCCTTCGACAACGGCAGTTTTACCGACGCCCGGTTCGCCAACGAGCATCGGCGAGTTCGAACGTTCGCGATGCGAAAGTATCTCCATCATCTGACGGATCTCGCGTTCGCGGCCGATCGTCGGCGCGATCTTGTCCTGACGGGCAAGTTTATTCATCGAGATGCCAAAATGACGAAGGAACGACGGCAATTCGTATTTCTGACGTGTTCGTTCCTCTTCCTTTTCACGCTTACGGATGCGTGTTCGGGCCGTTGTCGCGACTTCCTCGGACGGCACTCCCAGATTTTGGAGAACATCGTTGAGAACGCTCCGTTCGTCGTTCGACAGAACATAAAAAATGTCGCTACCGTCTATCACGCGTCGGCCCTGCGAGCGTGCCCGATCCATTGCCCGTTTGAAGAGCTCGGTCGTCTCTGGCGCGATGCGAAATCCGCTGCCCGAGTGCTGACGTCCGGCCTCCATCCGCTTTTCGATCAACATTTTGACCGAACGTGGATCGACCGCGAGGTCGCGCATCGTCGAGGTGAAGAGATCGTCCTCCTCGAAGGCAACGGCGTGTAAAATATGCTCGATCGATACGTAATTTTGGTCACGTTTCTTAGATTCGCCGAGGGCGGTTTCTAAAACACGTCTGCCGCTTTCGCTGAATTTATCCTTGTATGCGTCTATATCTGCCATAAAAATATTGGTAAAACGTAAATATTCGATGCGGCCAAACGGAGGGGGATTGCCTAAATATTATAATAACACTTTGGGCGGCCTCCCCGATACTAAAATACGTATCGGCGACTCTTGCCATTTCAAGATCAACAAAGTTCTAGATCTTCCTCCAAATCGTCCGGTAATAACTCAACTCTGTCATATATCTCTGCCAGTTTTAGCTCACAATCAATGCCGTCAAGATCGAGGGTCTCAGATAAATTTCTAAAACTTTTGGCAATCCCATAAAATCTAACAAATTAGCCGTGATCCAAACGAGAAAGATTCGGGCGATCCCGTTTTACTCTGCCGCCGAATCAGCCATGCCCTTGCCTACTTGAACGCGGGCGGGGCGGAGTAATTTGCCGCCAAATCTATACCCGCAAGCATATTCCGCTGTGATCTTGCCGTCATTTTCGGAGTCGGTCGGGATCATATCGACGGCTTCGTGCTGTTCCGGATCAAAGTTCACGCCGACCGAAGCGATAGGTTCAACGCCGACATCGATCAATGCTCGTTCGAAGCTTCGTGCCGTGCCGATGACACCGCTCCGAAGATTGTCGATCGAGGCATCAGTCTCACTTGCCGCCACCGCCAGATTCAAATTATCAAGGACCGGCAAAAGAGTTGTCAGGAAATTGAACTGTGCCTGTTTTCCCCGATCCTCGAGGGTTTTCATCAAACGGGACCGCATCTCAGCCGTTTCCTTTTCAAGATTTGCCTTGGCCTCTTCAAATTTGACCTGAACGCTGCCAAGCTTTGTCTCCGCAGCTTCGCGCCGGTCCGTCTCGATCTTGAGAGCGGCCTCAAGTGCGATCTCCGCAGCAGATCTCGTCGGAACCTTCGGCGTTTCATCATCGGCGACGCGTTCGCCGTCCTTGTTAAACCGACGTTTGTCGTGGAACGGTGTCTTTTCGCCGTCCATCTCGTCGAACTCTGTTTCTTGCTCGTTCATCTTTTTTTTCTTAAACACGTAATTAAATAATAAAGCGTTATACGCCAATATGAAAGTGCGGGTTCCCTAGCTGGTCGTCGCCACTTGCCCGCTTTCGGCCGGCGTGAACTTCATCTCCCCGTCAACCGCCGTGATCCGCACATTACTGCCGCTCGAGATGTCGCCGTTTAGCAAACTTATAGCGAGCGGATTTTGCACTAGCGTTTGGATCGCTCGTTTCAACGGCCGTGCCCCATAAACCGGATCGTAACCCTCTTGGATGATAAATTCGCGTGCCGTCTCGTCAAGCTCGATCGTAATGCCGCGTTCGGCAAGATTATTACGAAGTTTCTCGAGCTGAACGTCGATGATCTTTGCGATCTCGTCGCGAGTTAGCTGTGCAAAAACGACGATGTCATCAATGCGATTCAAAAACTCAGGCTTAAAATGATCGCGTAAGACCTGCAAAACATCTTTTTTAATATCGCGATCCGCGAGCGGATTCTCCGCTCCGGCTTGGATCTCACGTGAACCGAGATTCGAGGTCATGATCAAAACCGTATTCTTAAAATCGACCACGCGTCCTTTTGAATCAGTCAGTCGTCCGTCGTCCAAAATCTGCAACAAAACGTTGAAAACATCCGGATGAGCCTTTTCGATCTCGTCGAAAAGCACGACCGAATATGGACGCCGACGCACCGCCTCGGTCAACTGCCCACCTTCCTCATAACCGATGTATCCCGGAGGTGCACCGATCATGCGGGCGACGGCGTGTTTCTCCATATACTCGGACATGTCGAGCCGAACCATCGCTTTCTCATCATCGAACAAAAACTCCGCCAGCGCCCGGGCAGTTTCCGTTTTGCCCACGCCGGTCGGGCCCATAAAGATGAATGAACCAACTGGCCGATTCGGGTCCTGCAGGCCGGCACGAGCCCTGCGAACCGCATTCGACACCGCCTGTAGAGCTTCGTCCTGGCCGATCACACGTCTGCGAAGGCCGGATTCCATCTGGACGAGTTTTTGCATTTCGCCCTGGAGCATCTTCGTGACCGGAATGCCGGTCCATTTGGCGACGACCTCCGCGACGTCTTCCTCATCGACCTCTTCTTTGAGAAAAACACCGTCTTTTTGAAGTTCGCCGAGCCGTTGCTGTTCGGATTCAAGCAACTTCTCGATCTCGGGAATGCGTCCGTATTGGATCTCTGCCGCCTTCGTCAGATCTCCGCCCTGGCGTGCTTGATCGAGTTCGAGTTTGGCCTGCTCGAGTTCGCCCTTAGCGGTGCGCATCTTTTCGATCTCGTCCTTCTCTGACTGCCACTGGGCCTTCATCGCGGAAGATTTTTCGTTCAGATCTCCGATGCGGCGTTCGATATCGTCGAGGCGTGATTTAGATTTTTCGTCCGTTTCTCTACCAAGTGCCTGGCGTTCGATCTCGAGCTGCAGAATCTCGCGCTCCAAAACGTCGATCTCCTGCGGAAGCGAATCAATCTCGATGCGTATCCGCGAGGCCGCTTCGTCGATCAGGTCGATCGCCTTGTCAGGCAAAAAGCGGTCCGTAATGTAACGATTAGAAAGCGTCGCCGCCGCCACGATCGCCGCATCTTTAATGCGAACCCCGTGGTGAACTTCGTATCTTTCTTTAAGTCCGCGAAGGATCGCGATCGTGTCCTCGACATTCGGTTCGCCAACGTAAACCTGTTGGAAACGGCGTTCGAGCGCCTTGTCTTTCTCAATATACTTTTGATATTCGGCAAGCGTTGTCGCGCCGACACTGCGAAGCGTGCCGCGGGCGAGTGCCGGTTTAAGCATGTTCGATGCGTCGATCGCACCTTCGCTGGCTCCCGCACCAACCAGTGTGTGCAGTTCATCGATGAAGAGGATTATCTGACCGTTGGCCTTTTCGATCTCTTTGAGAACCGCTTTCAGGCGATCTTCGAATTCGCCGCGATATTTCGCACCGGCGAGCATCGAACCGAGATCAAGCGACACAAGCTTTTTATTCTTCAACGTTTCCGGCACGTCGCCCGAGACGATCCGCTGGGCGAGTCCCTCGACTATAGCTGTTTTGCCGACGCCGGGTTCGCCGATGAGAACCGGATTATTCTTCGTTCGCCGCGATAATATCTGTATCGCCCGGCGGATCTCGTCATCACGACCGATCACCGGATCGAGCTTCCCTTTGCGGGCAAGTTCGGTTAGATCTTGGGCGTATTTATCGAGAGCTTGAAAATTTTCCTCGGCATTCTGATCCGTGATCCGCGAACCGCCGCGCATGTCGGTGATGACCTTCTGGAGATCTTCCGTTGTGACCCCATTTGAACGCAGGATCCGTCCCGCATCTCCGACTTTCTCCGCTGCGATCGAGATCAAGAGATGTTCGGTGGACATGTATTCGTCCTCCATCTTCTCCGCCTCTTTCTGAGCGTCCTGAAAGATCGTGTTCGTTCGCGAGCTAAAATATTGCTGGCCGCCGGTAACCTTTGGAAATTTCTCGATCGCCGCTTGCAGTTCGTTCGAGATCGCGACCGCGTTCGCTCCGATCTTGCCTAAGATCGGTTTGACGATGCCTTCTTTTTGCTCAAGCATCGCCGCGAGCATGTGCTCAGGCTCGACCTGTTGATTCTGTCCGAGTTCGGCGACTCCAACCGCCGCCTGAACTGCTTCCTGACCACGAATAGTAAATTTATCGAATCTCATTTTTCAAAACACCTCGTGCTTAGTCTTTAATGATAATAAAACTTGAGTGTGTTGTTGTCAAGTCTGAGGCCGCCGGGACAATTTACTATAAACACGCGATTTCATTCGATCTCAGGTGACACGTTCAGTGTTTGTCAGTTATATTTAGTCTCGCACCTAACCGTAGAAAACTTAATGGGCCAGACGTTTCGGGGACACCGGATCAGAAGCTCTTCAAGTAAGCAGAAAATGAAAATTCTTCGCGAAGTTCTCTGGCCGCTTATCGCCGTTTTTGCCGCATTTGTTGTCGGCGGAATAATTGTTCTCCTGATCGGCGACAATCCGTTCCAAACCTTCTATCAGCTTATCGGCAATTCGTTCGGATCCCTGAACGATCTCGGATATACGCTGTTCATCGCAACTCCGCTCATCTTCACCGGACTTGCGGTTGCGGTCGCGTTTCGGTGCGGACTTTTGAATATCGGAGCCGAGGGACAGCTTTATGTCGCCGCATTTGCGACGGCCTGGGTCGGGATCAAGTTCGGCGGGGTGATGGTCAATATTTTCGGCAAGGAAGAATACTGGTCTTGGTACAGTTTGCCGGCGATTTTGCTTGTATTACTGTGTATGCTGACGGCAGTGATCGCAGGCGGTATTTGGGGAGCGATCCCGGGAATTCTCAAGGCCAAGTTCGGCTCGCACGAAGTGATCAACACGATCATGCTGAACTTTATCGCTATCGCTCTTGTCAGCTATTTCACGCAATATTTCTACAAAATTCCGGGCGATCCGATCATGCAGTCGGCCGAGATCGGATCCGGAGCACACATTCCGCGTATCAGTCAGTACATACCTGGAATGCCCGATTTTGTGCCGCTCAGCGTCGCGTTTTTGCTCGCGATATTGATGTGCGTGCTGGTCTACATATTTCTATGGAAGACAAAATGGGGATACGAGCTGCGAGCGGTCGGTGAGAATCCGTCAGCCGCAGAATACGGCGGAATCTCGCCGAAAAAGCAGATCATCATCGCAATGACGATCTCCGGCGGACTCGCAGGAATGGTGGCGATCGGCGAAGTGCTCGGATATCGGTACAGATATTACGACGGATTCTCAGACGGTTGGGGCTTTTTAGGTATCGCCGTCGCACTGCTCGGACGAAATCATCCGCTCGGCATCTTTTTCGCCGCACTATTTTTCGCCGTTTTGAAACGCGGTGAGATCTTTGTGGATATCGAGACAAAATACGTTTCAAAAGATCTAGTCGAAGTTCTACAGGCGATCATAATTATTTTTGTGGCATCGCTGCAACGATTCACGAGGAAATAGGATGAGCGAAATACTAACACCTGCATTCATTCTCATTTTGCTCTTCTCGACGATCCGTCTTGCGACGCCGTTGATATTTGCGGCTCTCGGCGGACTTTTCTCGGAAAGAGCGGGAGTGATCAACATCGCCCTCGAAGGCTTGATGTTGGCCGGAGCCTTTGTCGGTGCCGTTGCGACCTACGAACTGCAAAATCCGTACATCGGCTTTCTCTGCGGGATTGTCGCCGGAGCCTTTGTCGCGATGATATATGCCGTAGCGGTGATCAAATTCGAAGCGGACCAGGTCGTCGCCGGATTTGCGATCACAATGCTAATGATCGGCCTGCCGGCGGTCATCTCCAGCCGAATTTACGATTCGGCCGGATCGACACAGCAGATCGCTAAGGAGTTTTTGCTCCCCGATTTCTACAACCGTATCTCAATCGCCTCGATCCTTGCCTTTCTTCTCGTTCCGATCTGTTGGTACGTACTCTACAAAACGCCGTTCGGATTGCGTTTGCGGGCCGTCGGAGAAAATCCGGAGGCAGCAGATGCGGCCGGTGTGAACGTGATTCGCCTTCGTTACATAGCGGTTATTATTTCGGGCGTTTTGGCGGCGGCGGGCGGAGCATACCTGTCGATCGGCCAGTCATCGCTCTTTACGCGAGGAATGACCGCCGGTCGCGGTTATATTGCGTTAGCAGCCCTAATCCTCGCTAAGTGGAAGCCAATTCCCGTTCTATTCGCCTGTCTATTTTTCGGCTTCACGGAGGCCGTCTCGATCCAGATGCAAGGTGTTATAAAAATGCCGTCCGGCGAAGACGTTCCAGTTCAGTTCATCCAGATAATTCCGTACGTCCTGACGATCATCGTCCTTGCGGGTTTCATCGGACTCTCACGTGCTCCGAAGGCGTTGGGAATTCCGTACCGGAAAGAAAACTGAATTTTTACCGCAGAGACGCTGAGAGCAGAGAATTCGGAAAGTTAGGAATTTCGTTTATAATCTCCACTCTTGCTTACGAACCTCAGCGACTCTGCTTCTCTGCGGTTAACATTCATATATGTCATACGAAAAAGCTGCTGAGGCGGCGGAATTCATTCGCTCGAAATATTCGAAAGAGATCGGTACTGCCATCGTGCTTGGGAGCGGCCTTGGGGCGTTTGCTGACGAGCTCACTGATTCGGTGAAGATACCGTATGAGCAGATCCCGGGGTTTGCCCGTTCGACGGTCGAGGGGCACGCGGGGCAACTTGTGTTGGGTGAGATCGGCGGCGTTTCGGTCGCCGTGCAGCAGGGACGTTTTCACTATTACGAAGGATACGAAATGGAACAGGTAATGATGCCTGTGCGGACCTTCGGCTTGCTCGGCGTTAAAAATGTGATACTGACGAACGCCGCAGGTAGCCTGAATTCAGACATGATCCCCGGCAGTTTGATGCTGATCACCGATCACCTGAATTGCATGGGCGTCAATCCGCTCCGCGGACCGAACGATGTCCGATTCGGGCCACGTTTTCCGGATATGAGTAATGTTTATGACCGCGAATTCCAGCAGATCGCCAGCGACGAAGCGAAGGCGATCGCTCACGAACGTTTCGAAAAAGGGATCGACTCATCCGTGATCGATTTTATGCACTGGGGCATTTACTGCGGGCTTTCCGGCCCGACTTACGAAACGCCGGCTGAGATCAGGATGCTTCGCGAATTCGGTGCCGACGCGGTCGGAATGTCCACCGTCCCCGAGGCGATCGCCGCCCGCCATCAGGGCACACGCGTTCTCGGCATCTCGTGCATCACCAATCTCGCCGCCGGAATGAGCGACGAACCGATCAACCACGAAGAAGTAATGGAAACCGGAGCGAGAGTAGCTGAAGTTTTCAAAGAATTGCTCCGGCGCATACTGACAAAAATCAATTGAACCGCAGAGCCGCAAAGACGCTGAGAAGAACTTTTCTATTCTAAACTCTGCGTCTCAGCGTCTCTGCGGTTACTATCTTTTTATGATTATCGGAATTTGCGGCGGAACTGGTTCGGGGAAGACGACGATCGCACGGTCGATCGTTGAGGCGGTCGGTGCGAAAAACGTGGTGCTGGTCGAGCAGGATTCGTACTATCGAAACCTGTCGGATATGCCGCTTGACGAACGGCATCAGGCGAATTTTGACCATCCCGACTCGCTTGATAGCGATATGCTGGTCAATCATATACTGCGATTAAAACAGGGCCGCTCGATTGAGATGCCGTTGTATGATTTCGCAACTCATACGCGGAGCGACGAGTTTGAAACGATCGAACCAAAACCCGTCGTGATCGTCGAAGGCATTCTGATCTTCGCCGAACCGCGAGTGCTCGATCTGCTCGATGTCCGCGTTTTCGTCGATACGCCGGATGACATTCGCTTGATGCGGCGTCTGCGGCGTGACATCACTGAACGCGGCCGAACATTCGAACGCACTCTCGAGCAATACGAGCGAACGATCAGGCCGATGCACTACGAATTCGTCGAGCCTTCGAAACGCCACGCCGACATTATCATCCCGGAAGGTGCCCAGACAGGCGTTACCGTCGAGGTCTTGTGCGGCCTCGTTCGGGAAAAATTGGGGAAAGAACTGGCGAAGGCTAACTGATGGAAAACAAAGAACTAATCGAGGCCGCGACCGCCGTGCGTGAGAACGCCTTCGCACCGTTTTCGTCGTTCAAGGTCGGTGCGGCGATCGAAATGGCGGACGGCGAGATCATCGACGGCTGCAATGTCGAATCCGCCACCTACGGCCTGACCGTCTGCGCCGAACGCGTCGCCATTTGGAAAGCCGTCTCGCAGGGAAAACACGATTTCAAACACATCGCCGTCGTCGCCGACACCGACGAACTAACCCCACCCTGCGGCGCCTGCCGCCAAATAATCTGGGAATTCGCCGGCGACATTCCCGTAACCATGGCCAACCTAAAAGGCAAAGTCGAAACCGTCCAAATGAAAGACCTACTTCCTAGGGCATTTGATATAAAGTTTTTGAAGTAAACTAGATTATAAATTACGAGGCTTCAGGTTATACCGTTTTCAGGTAAGTAAGGTCTCGGTTGCCAATTTACTCATTACCGATGTAACCTCAG
>JAYSZT010000330.1:0-2755 GCA_043737915.1 Acidobacteriota bacterium | reverse complement strand
CGTATACCTGGTCGAAACGGAACGTGTAGCCAAGAGATGAATCGAGGACGGCAATTCTCAAGGAAGAATTTGATTAATGTCGCCAGCCTGAGTTACTTCAAACTTAAATATCTGTCCCTCGCCGGCGAGATTGCGGGTCGCTGTAATTGTATAGCTTTGCTTCAATTCAGCATCAGTTGGTGAAGCGGGAGCCATTTCATAAACATACTTATTCTGGATCAGCTGGTTACCCGCAACCGTTCCAAGGCTTTGCGACATCTGGCTGTTGATCTCATTTAATCGACCAAAACGACTATTTTGCGAGTAGAACGCGACCTGAGTCGAAGCAATTGTCCGCATGGAACTGAAGGTTTTACCGTTCTCGGCCGCAAGTAAGCTTTTTTGCAAAGCCGGAACCGCCATCGCAGCGATGATGCCAATCACGACAAAAACGGTCAACAACTCGATCAGCGAAAAGCCTTCCTCGTTTTTTTTCTTCATGGAGAAAACCTCACCTTTAATTACACTCGGGAACGAGAAGTGACAAATATTGTCAGTAATATTTTGACAACATACGGCATCTGAGCCGATTTTCGAAACAATTCAGGGTCAGTCTTGCCTCAAAACTGACGCGTTGTCCAAAATCCAACGACTCCCATCAAATCTTGTAGCAAATGTTATGCCGCAATAATGTCGGCGTCGATATCAATCCAAACATATCTAGTTGTGACAACTTTTGAATTTTGCTAGATTTTTATTAAGCTTTAAGTTTTTGTTGCAGGTCGTATGGGAATCGTTCCACGCCGGGGAGTAACGCAATTGAGTGCTGTCATTGATCAGATAAAAGAAACCTACGGAATCGACAACTGGGGAGCCGACTACTTCGGGGTAAATCGCAAGGGCAACCTCATCGTGCGGGCACCAGAAAACGATGCCTTTACGGCGGACGTAAAGGAAATAATTGACGATCTCAGAAAACGAGGTGTCAATACTCCGATATTATTGCGGTTCCCGCAATTGCTTTTCGGACAGATTCGGAAACTCCAGACTGCGTTCCGAAAATCGATCAAAGAATTCGAATACGAGGGCGGGCATCTGTGTGTCTTTCCTATGAAGGTAAACTCGAACCGCGCGGTGATCGAAGAATACCTTCGCGAGGGAACACGTTACAATTTCGGTCTCGAGGCTGGCTCCAAAGCAGAACTGTATGCGGCTCTCGGCTTAGAACAGGCGAAGGACAGTTTGCTCGTTCTTAACGGGTTTAAGGACCGGGATTTTATCGAACTCGCATTCGCCGGAGCCTCCGCCGGTAAAAACGTTGTTATCGTTATTGAAAAACTGAGCGAACTGGACCACACCCTCGACATCGCCGAAAAGATCCAAGCTGAAAATCCGTCTGCCGAACTTCCGACTATCGGTGTACGCGTGAAGCTTTATTCAAAAGGATCCGGGAAATGGGAGAAATCCGGTGGCGAGGCAGCGAAATTTGGTTTAACCACCACGGAGATACTCGAGGTGATCCGCCGTCTGCAGGAAGCGGGACGCATCGATATGCTTCAGCTCCTACATTTTCATATCGGTTCTCAGTTGACTGACATAAAACGGATCAAGAACGCGATGAAGGAGGCTGCCCGCACCTACGCGAAGATTCAGAAAATGGGCATTCCGATCAAATATCTGGACGTCGGCGGCGGCATGGCAGTAGATTACGATGGATCGAGGACCTCTTTCGAGTCGTCGGCAAATTATAATGAGCGGGAGTTCGCGAACGACGTAATTTACGTCATAAAAACTGTCTGCGATGACGAAAACGTCCCGCATCCCACGATCATTCAGGAATCAGGGCGATATCTCTCGGCCTATCACGCGATTCTGGTGACAAATATCCAGGACGAGATCGAGACGGTCGTAGAAAGTTTGGCTGAGATGACTATCAGCGTCGATGACCCACAGATCGTTAGAGAACTTCACGACCTGCGTTCGACGATCAACGCCAAGAATTACCGCGAGTATTATCACGACGCACTCGAGAATCGCGACGAACTCTTCACAATGTTCAATCTTGGGCTAATTTCCCTCGAGGCTAAGGGAAAAGGCGAGGTTTTATTCTGGGATATCTGCGAAGAAGCGGATAAATTTGCCCAATTAAAGAAATACGTCGCCGAGGAGTTCGACGAGTTGCGGCAGTTAATGTGTGCAAAATACTTAGCAAACTTCTCAGTTTTCCGCTCAATGCCGGATAATTGGGCTCTCGAACAGCTTTTTCCGATCATCCCAATACATAAACTCAACAAAAAGCCGTCAGAATATGCTACGCTTTGTGATATAACCTGTGATTCCGACGGGATTGTGGATAAGTTCGTGGATCTCCACGACGTCAAACCCGTGTTGGAACTGCATAAGCTCGTCAAAAATGAGCCTTACTACCTCGCGATGATGCTGGTTGGTGCCTATCAAGAAGTCATGGGTAACAACCACAACCTTTTCGGGGTTCCGCACGAAGCCCACGTTTTTATCGGCGAGGACGGGTACATAATAAAGAAGGTTATTTACGGAGCAACGCTCGGCAATGCAGTAAGCTCCGTAAGGTTTGACCCGGGCCAGTTGCATGACACATTCCGGAAATCCGTCTTGCAGAGGATCAAAGAAGGTCGCCTCTCAAACACTGAGGGTAGCAAGGTTATAGAGTTTTACGAGGATCAGGTAGAGAGTTATACCTACCTGACACCGAATGGAAAATGAGCGGTAGTTAACGCCGATTGTCGGTATGCAGTTT
>JAYSZT010000329.1:0-14147 GCA_043737915.1 Acidobacteriota bacterium | reverse complement strand
CCAGCGTGCTGATCGCGATTGCGGCATTTTTCTCTAGTTACCGGATTCTGCAGTTACTCCCGATCGTGATCGGCATCGGCGGCATTATGTGCCTTTTTTACGGCAGCCTGCTCATGATCAAAGAAACCCGAATGGCAACGGCGACCGTCAATTCGGAGATGGATTTTACCTGGGAACTTGCCAGAAACGTCGCACCCGACGACGTCATCAGCAAATACGCAAAACACGGCCGACACAAAGGCCTGGACACCGCAAAACTGAAGGAGAAGCGTGGACGCAAAGTATCTAACACTCTTGGCGGAGAATAAACTCGAGCAGCGGGTTCTGGCTCTCGAAGCGATGCTTGCCGCGTGTAACGTCTGCCCGAAGGATTGCGGCAACGACCGCCTGAACAATGAGATCGCCGCCTGCTACTCGGGCAAATTGCCGATCGTCTCGTCCTACACCGCTCACTTCGGCGAAGAGCCATGCCTTTCCGGCACGAACGGAGCGGGCAATATCTTTTTCGGCAACTGCAATCTCCGCTGCGTTTATTGTCAAAACTATCAGATCTCACAAACTTGGAAAACACAGCAAAAGAATGAGATAACCTGTGAGCGTCTCGCCGAGATGATGCTCGAACTGCAATCGAAAGGCTGCCACAATATTGGCTTCGTCTCGCCGACGCATTTTGCTCCTCAAATGGCGCGTGCGATATTGATCGCCGCCGAAAGCGGACTTCGTTTGCCGATCGTTTATAACACGAATGCCTATGATTCTGTAGAGGTTCTGCGACTGCTCGACGGTATCGTTGACATTTATTTGCCTGACCTGAAATACGCCGATTCGGACGCCGGATTTCAATACTCAAAGGTCCGCGATTACAGAGAGCACGCCCGAGCCGCGATCAAGGAAATGCACCGCCAAATGGGCGATACACTTGTTTTTAGCGACGATGGTCTACTAAAAAGCGGCCTCATGATCCGACTGCTCGTTCTCCCAAACGATATCGCCGGTATCGAGGACAATCTCCGCTGGATCCGCGACGAACTCGGCCCCAAAACCGCGATCTCGCTCATGGCCCAATACTACGCAACCAACAAAGCCGCGAGTGACGACAGATATATTTTACTCTCTCGCCGGATTAGCGAGGGCGAATGGTTCGAAGCTGTCAGCCTGCTCGACGACCTCGGCATCGAAGAAGGCTTTATGCAGGAGTACGAATCGGCGTCACACTACTACCGGCCAGATTTTACGGACGCGGAGAAGCCTTTTAGAGATATCAGAGATTTTCAGTAACTGATCGTGAGGCGAGCAGATGAGAAAATACTATTTTTCAATTATAAGCATCCTGGTCCTGATATTGTCCTTGCTCGCCTTTTCCGACAACCTCTTTACTGACATCGGACAAGCGAGCAACCGCGACCCCAAGTTTGTCATCCACGGGATAATTTTGCTTTTGTGGATGGTCATTTTTGTCGTGCAAACGACTTTTATTCGAACCGATAATGTCGGAGCTCATAAAAAACTTGGCATTGCGGGAATGATAGTTGCGGTCGGTGTTGTTATTAGCACTTTCTATATCTTCATCGTCACTTATGACGGATGGAGCAAGCTCGTATTCTACGCTAAACCCAATAGGTTTCTCATGGCGAGTTTCGCCATCTTGATCTTCGCGGCTTACAGATATCGAAGGGTGCCCGAGAAGCACAAGAGGCTGATCCTCGTCGCCATCTTCTACATGTTCGAGCCCATATTGAGCCGCTCGTTATGGTTTATCGATATTAGCCCTTTTATCAAGCTGCCATTCGTGTGGAGCGCGTTTTTTATTTCGCTGTTTGTGTATGATTGGATAACGATCCGGAAAGTACATTTCATTTCCTACATGGGATTTATCTGGCTGTGCGCAGTTTGGGTGATCAGTTTTCTGATTTAGAATAATAAAATGGACATCGGAAAAATCGCTCCGGAATTCACGTTAACCGACGGCAGTGGGAACGCGTGGACTCTTAGCGAACACATAGGAAAACCTGTTGTTCTTCTCTTTTACCCGGGGGATAACACGCCTGTTTGTACGGCGCAGCTTTGCAGCGTGAGGGATCATTGGTCGGAGTATCAGGCGACGGGGGCGGAGGTTGTTGGGATATCGACGGACTCGGTCGAGTCGCACAAGGGATTTGCGAATAAGAATCGGTTGCCGCTGCGATTGCTTTCGGATGCGGGCCGAAAAGTTTCCGAAATGTACGATATGAAATCGTGGCTTCCCGGCCGCTCAGCCCGCGGTGTTGTGGTCATTGACGGCGAAGGCAAGATCGCGTATCACAAGGTCGAAACGCTCAGTCTGTTTCGCCCGGCGGATGAGGACGTGCTCGAAGCGATAAGAAAAATTAAAAACGATTAACCACAGAGGCAGGGAGGCACAGAGAAACAAAGATACTGTCGGATCTATCGACGTTGCTCTTAAAAAAGGATTTTCCATCTCCGTGTCCTCCGTGCTCTCTGTGGTAAATTTCTTCCTTCTCTCGGCCGCTGTGGTAAAATTTAGGGATGGGATTATTTGGCGATAAATTTAAGTGTGCAAAGTGCGGGCTCAAGAATGAACCTCTTGGTTACGCTCCGTTGCCGACCGAGCTTGGTCAGCAGATCGGAGCTGAGATGTGTAAGGATTGCTGGGCCGAGTGGCAGCAAAAACAGAAACAGCTCATCAACCATTTCGGTCTGGACGTGTCTAACCCCGACTCGCATCAGTTCCTGTTCGACAATATGAAGATCTTCTTCTACGACGAAGGCGTCGATATCACCAAGATCGACACGTCACAGGAAGGCAAAGTTAATTGGTAAATATGCGGTTTCTACGGATTCTAGCGGTAATATTTGTGCTTACGTTCGCCGCGTTTGGCCAGACTACGCCAAATGTCGCCGTCCTTGGCGAGCTTAAAAAATTCTACGATTCTTACGCGGAGGATCTCGTCCAAAAGCGAACTGACTCCATCGCCGATCGCTATGACCGCCGTGGAACCTTTATGCTCGGAAACGGCGCCAAGGATCTCGTCAGCTATGAGAAAAATAAAACGTTCTACACGACCAAATGGACGGGGCCAGATGCCTTCGCGTGGAAGAACCTCGATTACGAGATCTTAAGCCCGACCGCGGCCCTCGTTATTGGCCAGTTTGAATGGAAAACAGAAAAAGATCCCAAGCCCATGACGTGCTCATATTCGGGCCTGGTCGTGAAGATCAAAGAGGCTTGGTACATTCGTGTCGAAGACGAATCGTGTCCGCCAGCGAAGTAACGCACGTAAGGTAACGAAATATCTCTGGCTTATTCTACTTCTCGCCGGCATCTAGTTTGTCGCCAGTGCCGCGACGACTAATGGCCTGCTTCCGAGCGGCCACGGATTTGGGCGTCTGTCGGAGGTCGTGATCGGCCTATTCCTGATGGCCTACGCCATCTTCCGCTTAAAAAGGACGTAGTTACTTCACGGCCTTCTCAAACTTCAGCGAGACCGAGTTCATACAATATCGTAAACCGGTCGGCTTTGGGCCGTCGTCGAAGACGTGACCAAGGTGTCCGTGGCATCTGGCGCATTCGACCTCGGTGCGGGTTTCGCCGAGGCTGGTATCGGTCACCTCTTTCACATTCTTTTTATTGATCGGCTCGTAAAAACTGGGCCAACCGGTTCCTGATTCAAACTTTGTTTTCGAACTGAACAGCTTGAGGTGGCACGCTGCACAGTAATAGTCGCCGTCCTCGTGGGTCGTCGCGTTTTCGCCGGAATACGGACGTTCAGTGCCTTCCTCGCGAAGCACGTAAAAAGCTGCGGGTGTCAGCTGCTTTTTCCACTCCTCAGCAGTTTTGACGATCACATCTCCATTGAACTCATCATCCGAGGCAGCCGTCTTTGACGACGCAGTTTCCGTTTTAGGAGTTGCAGCCGCGACTGGGGCGTTTCCGCTGTCCGGAGTAGTCTGTGAAGCTGTTGAACGGGTGCAACCGACCGCCGCTGCAACGGTTATAGCGATCAGAATAAATGAAGAAACTATAAAAACTTTGTATTTCATAATCATAAAGGTATCAGATCGCCCAGGATCTCGTACCGTTACTATTCAGTTCGGTACTGCAATTATTCCGGATTCAACGACAATTTCTGTATCGTAAACAAAATGGAATAAATAGGTGCTATGTTTGGCATTAACCTTTTGCGAGGCAGTTTGAAGCGATAGTCGAAAAACGATGTTTGGTTTAGGTCGTGAACGGGAAAAGGAATGGGCGGCGTTTGAGGCGGATGCATTGCCGTTGATGCCGGATGTTTTTCGCGTTGCTCAGTGGTTGGTGCGCGACCGAACTTTAGCCGAGGATCTCACCCAGGAAACGTTCGTCCAGGCACTTAGATCATTTCATCGCTACACGCCTGACACGAACTGCCGGGCATGGCTCGTCACGATCCTGTACCGCGTGAACGGTAAACGCCGGATGAAACTCGGTCAGCTAAAGCTGGTCGAGGACACCGAGGAGCAGATCGCCAGCACCGTCGCATTTGAACCGCCGATACCGCAATCACTGACCGACGAAGACATCCTCGCTGCGATCGAGCGGGTGTCGCCAAAATTTGCTCAGGTTGTCCTGCTGGCCGATGTTGAGGAATTTGCCTATAAAGAGGTCGCGGAACTATTACAGATACCGATCGGCACAGTGATGTCGAGGCTACATCGCGGTCGGCGTTTGTTACGACAGGAATTGAGCGGTTACGCAGGAAAATTTGGCATTGCTGCCGAAGGGTGAGAAAACGTTATGTATTGTAAAGATTTTAGACAATTACTCGACTCGTACATTAGCGACGAACTGCTGATCGAGACGAACCACGATGTTCTGCGGCACCTCGAGGATTGCGGTGATTGCCGCCGCGAACTTGCCGCCCATCGCGACCTGCGTTCGCAACTTCGTCGTGCAGTGATGGCGTCCGGCGAAACGCAGATCAATCGGGCGTTCGCCAGCCGCGTCAAACGCGAGCTCCACGAGCGAGCCCTGAATTCACGCGGGTGGATGAGCGTCTGGAATCTCTCCGGTGCCTTTCGTTCGCGGGCGTTGGCTCTTAGTTTTGGTGCTCTTTTGATCACGGCGTTCGGTGTTCTGCTTATTTTTGACAAGACAAACTCCGTGACGCGAGTCGCGAATTCGAGTCCGATCAATGCGCCCACAAACGTAAATAACGAATCCGAGATCGCAAGTGCGGTTCGTATTTCGTGGCAACAATTAACGTCGCAGGCGGTCGGCGACCATGAGAATTGTGCGATCGATTACAAACTGAAAGAAGAACCGGTCGATCTCGACAAGGCCGCGAAAATCTATGAGGCATATTACAAAGACCTTGAGAAAACGGTCGAAACTGCTATAAAAGCCGATCTGACGGCGGGCAATATTCAGCTTCTCGAATCTCATATGTGCATTTACGAAGGCCGCCGCTTTGCTCATATCGTGTTTAAGAAGGACGGGAAGGTCGTTTCTATCCTCGTTACTGACACCGACCTGCCGACGGGCAGCGTTGATGTGATGACGGCTAAGTATGATGAAAATACTAACGCGGCCGGAATGCATTTCGGACATTATGCCTTGTTTGTTGTGTCGGATCTGCCGGCGGCGGACAATGCCACTCTCGCGAAACGAATCGCTCCGGCAGTTCGTTTACATACCGAGAAACTAGGTGCCTAATTCTGTCGAATAAATACTTATGGCAAAGCAGCTCGAGAAAAAACATCCACTCGCTGTCCGGTGGCTCCACTGGGTCAATTTTCCGCTTCTGACGATGATGATCTGGAGCGGAATGCTCATTTACTGGGCACACCCGATCTATGGCATCCGAATATTCGGCTACGAACTGTTCAAGTTTTTTCCGGTGTGGTTCAACGAGTTTTTAGGCATTCCTTTTCGCCTCGCCGAGGGCATGCAGCTGCACTTCTTTTTCATGTGGCTGTTCGTCATAAACGGCGTGGTGTATGTCATTTACACGATTATTTCCGGCGAGTGGCGAGCGATCGTGCCGATTCCAGCATCGCTGAAACGAGCGCCGCTTGTTGCCCTACACGACGCGCATATCGTTAAAAAAGCGCCGCCTCAGGGAAAATATAACGATGCCCAGCGAATTGCGTATACGAGCGTGATCGTTATGGGTGCGGGTTCGTTGTTTACCGGACTCGCGATTTACAAACCGCTGCAACTGGCTTGGCTAACCGCCCTTTTTGGCGGTTACGAATGGGCCCGATGGATACATTTTTGGCTGACGATCAGTTTCGTTTTGTTCTTTTTAGTACACATTTTTCAGGTAGTGATGGCCGGTTGGTCTAACTTTCGCTCAATGATCAATGGATATGTCATTATTGACGCGGTCGAACCGGCGTCCGAACCGGTCGCGCCAAAAACGGAGGTGGTAGCATGAGCGAAGATAAGGAAATTCTGCTCGAAAAGGTACGCGAATTCAAGGCACGAACCGGCCACACGGTCGATTCTTTTCCCGAAGATCCAAACAATACCGCGTCCGTTTTGAACGAACGCCGTCACCTCAGCGAACCACTCTCCGACGAAGAAGCCAAAAAACAGCTGTCGTCGAAATCGCGCCGCAGCTTTTTGGTCGGCGGTGCTGCAGCAATTATCGGTTTCGTCGGCTGGAAATGGATGAGCGACGAGACGAAAACCGATCTTTACCAGAGTGCGTTCAGATTTAACGAACGAGTCAGCCAGATATTTTTTCGCCCGACCAAACTCGCCAAACAATTCTCGCCCGAAAGCGTAACGCCGATCCGCACGAACGGTTTTGAAGGTCTGGAGGAAGAATTAGACACGGCGACCTGGAGCCTGGCGGTCGCGGGACTCGCTGGCCGGGTCGATGACCTGATACTGACGATGGACGACATCAAAAAACTGCCGCGAACCGAGATGATCACCGAGTTCAAATGTATCGAGGGCTGGAGCACGGTCGTTCACTGGGCCGGAGTTCGTTTCTCCGATTTTGCGGCCGCTTATCTGCCAAAAACTATCAGCGGCTCGCCGACCGACATCGCCGGCCGGCCAGACGACCTCATGCCGTACGTCGCGATGTCGACGCCGAACGAAAGGTATTTTGTCGGCTGGGACATCCAGAGCGTTATGCATCCGCAGACTCTGCTCGCGTATGAGATGAACGGCGAACCGCTGCGGCCGGAGAACGGAGCTCCGCTTCGTATCGCGTCGCCGACAAAATACGGGATCAAGCAAATTAAACGGCTTGGTAGGATCGAGTTTACGAATGAACGCCCGCGAGACTACTGGGCGTTACCGGAAAATGGTCATTACGACTGGTATTCCGGACATTAGGGATTAGAATTACGCTTCGCCGAGCGACATCGGTCTGAGCAATATTTGACCTCGTCCCAAACCTTTTCCCAACGTTTGCGCCACGCGAATGGTCGCTTGCACGTCTCGCAGATCTTCTCCGGCAGGGTCGATTTGGTGTATCGTTTTTTGTCTAGTATCCTCATCTACAAAACTGATGTTACTCGACCGGCTCGAAATAATAAACGAGGAGTTCTATACCGACCGCGTGACGCCGGACGCGATGGATCTGTTGCTGGCCAACGCCTGGCGGCACTTCGGCACGCATTTTACGCGGTATAATTTTGGAATTCATGAGGGAGAGGTCAGACGCGTTCTGCCGCTTCGAGTTTGTGTTCGCGATTTCAAACCGTCGAAAAGCCAGCGACGCGTGATCCGAAAAAACGCTGATCTCGAGACGACCGTTCGCCCGATCGAGCTGACAGATGAAACCCACGACCTCGTCGCTCGGCACAAGCAACGATTCACATTCGGCGTACCCAGTTCGATCTACGATTTTCTTTCGAAAGACGCCGCGAATACTCCTGGAACCGCTTACGAAATACGGGTGACTGAAAATGGCAAACTGGTCGCGGCCAGCTTTTTTGATATTGGCATCACCGCAATATCGAGTATTTACGGCATTTTCGACCCCGAAATAACATCGCGGTCCCTCGGCATTTTCACGATGTTAAAAGAGATCGAGTTCGCCGGAGCACACGGCATGGAGCACTATTACCCCGGCTACGCCTACGAAGGCGAATCATTTTACGACTACAAAAAACGCTTCGCCGCCCTAGAAACCTTTGACTGGAACGGCAATTGGAACGCAGCAAAGCCGTTTACCTAAAAGGCTCTAAAATGTAAAAAATTAACCGCAGATGAACGCAGAAAACGCAGATAAGATGCTTTCCTATCTGCGTTTTCCGCGTTCATCTGCGGCGAAATTCTTTCGCTCGCTTTTGCCTAATAACTACCAAATTCGGCAGAAATCGGATTTCACCATCGTGTCTTTTGCTTTGCATTTGAATGCATTGGCAAACTCGGGCATGTTCGCGAGCGGGCCGTTTACTCGGAAACGGGCGATCGCGTGCGGGTCGTTTTGGGCTTGGTATGCCTCGCCCTGCGGCGTTGAGACTTCAGCCCAGGCCTGAGCCCAACCGAGGAAGAAACGCTGTTCGGGTGTCAAATTATCGATATTTGCGGGTTTGGGTTTGCCCTCCATCGATTTTTGAAACGCGGCGAACGCCATCGTCAGGCCGCCTAGATCGGCAGTGTTCTCGCCGAGCGTCAGTTTGCCGTTCATAAAGACGTCGCCGCCGACCTTGTACTTGCTGAACTGGTCGACGACGCAGGCACCGCGTTCGTCAAACGTTTTACGGTCGGCGTCGGTCCACCAGGTTTTGAGGTTGCCCTGAGCGTCGTATTTGCTGCCCTCGTCGTCGAAACCGTGCGTGATCTCGTGACCGATGACGGCACCGATGCCGCCATAGTTGAGTGCGTCATCCGCTGCCGAATCGAAGAACGGCGGCTGCAGAATTCCGGCCGGAAATACGATCTCGTTGAACTGCGGATTGTTATACGCGTTCACGGTCGGCGGCGTCATTCCCCACTCCGTTTTGTCGACCGGTTTGCCGGCCTTTTCCATATTACGCTTGAGTAGAAAAGCACTTGCACGGCGATTGTTCTGAAAATACGAATCACGCGAAAGCTCTAATCCCTTGTAGCCTTTAAGCGTGTCGGGATAGCCGATCTTGCGGGTGTAGGCGGCCAGCTTTTCGAGGGCTTTTTGCTTGGTTTCCGCACTCATCCAGTCGAGATTTTGAATACGCACTTTATAGGCGGCGAAAAGATTGTCGATCAGCTCGTTCATCCGCTTTTTGGCCGCGGGTGTGAACGATGATTTGACGAATTCCTGACCGAGCGATTCTCCGATGACGCCGTCTGCCTGAGCGGTGCAGGTCTTCCAACGGGCCTGCTGCTGCTGAACTCCGAACAGATATTTGGCGTTAAAATTGAATGACTCATCGCGAAACGCCTTTGGTAGATCGCCGGCCGAATTTACGATGACGATCCAACGCATATACGTTTTCCAATCGTTGACCGGAACCTCGACGAGCATTTTGCTCATTTCCTCAAAATATTTCGGCTGGCCCACGTTGACCTCTTTGACGCTCGAGACGCCGCGTGCCTTGAGGTAATCGGTCCACGAAAAATTCGGCGCCATCTGGGCAAGATCGGTCAGCGATTTTTTATTGTAATTGGCTTCTGAATCCCGCAGTTCAACCGGGGCCTTTGCCGCCGAAGCAAAGCGTTTTTGGATCGCCATGACGGTCTTGGTCCCGGCAGCTGCACTCTCCGGTGTGTCACCGGCGAGGACGAGCATTTTGGTCATAAACTCGGAGTATTTCTGCCTTGTCTCCTGCGATTTTGCATCGTCTTTGAACCAGTAATCGCGGTTAGGCAGGCCGACGCCGCCCTGCGAAGCGTTGGCGAGATTCACGTTGCTATTCTTATCGTCGGCACCGATCGAAAAGCGGAAAAAACCGCCTAAGCTCTCGTTGTGAAAGTAGGCGATCTCTTTTTGCAGGTCCTTAACGGTCTTGATCTTGGCGACGCTAGCGAGGTATGGTGCGATCGGCGCGAGGCCGGCCTTTTCGATGGCGTCTTCATTCATACACGAGGCGTAGTAATCGCCGACGAGTTGTGTGTCGCTGCCCTTAGCGGCGTTCGTTGTTTTAGCCGCCGTTTCGACGACATTTTTGAGAACGTTCTGATTGTTCTCATAGACGATCGTAAAACTGCCCCAGCTCGGATATTCGGCCGGTATCTTGGTCGTTTTGAGCCACGACCCGTTGGCGTATTGATAAAAATCGTTGCATGCCTCGACGGAAGTATCCATCCGGCTCGTGTCAAAACCCTTGCTCTGGGCCATCGCCCCGATCGAGATGGAGATGAGCACAATGAGCGCAGTTGTGAACCTGAAAATAGAGATCATATTTGTAGAAAACCCCTCACTAATATTTTTGATTTCGAATCAATTACTATTACGAAAAAATCCACGAACGGGTTTCAACTTTGAGCGCAAAGCGACCGGAGCGGCAAGCATCCCTGTTTGCCGCTCCAGTCGAGCTCCGCTTCGATTCTTACAAGGTTTTGGTCCACTCGATGTATTTTTTTGAATCAAATTTTTTGCCGGTGCTGCCGCTCGTCATGTAGCGGATCTGGCCGAAGACCTCGCGTTCCATCCACGGGCGGTCGTGCTTGCCAAAGCACCAGAGGATGCCGGTGTACGAGTTGGGGTTTCGGCCGTCGAGACAGTATTTGTTATTGAGATGGACGAGCGTTTCGAAGGCTACTTCGTACGAGGACGACCAGGCGATGACATTTTTGCCCCACAGCATCCGGACATAATTGTGCAGTTCGCCGGTGACGACCATCTCACGCTGGGCGGCGTTCCAGAGTTCGTCGTGCGTTTCGCCGCGTTCTAATTGCTCCATCGAGTACAGATGCGAGCGTTCGTCGTCGGCGTGTGTTCGCATCGTTTTGTGCACCCACGCCGGCAGAGCGTCGAGCGATTCGTATTTGTCGTTGAACAAAGTCAGGTTGTAGGACAATTCGCGACGGACGATCAGTTCTTCGAGGTAGGCGTCGATCGACTCTTGCGGTGCATCGGCTTTTTGCACCGCGAGAGCGATCTCAAGCGGCGACAGATAGCCAAAATGTAGATAAGACGACAACCGCGAAGACCCGTCACGCTCGGGCTTGTTACGTGCCTTGTCATAGTCCGGCAGTATTTCCTCAACGAATTTTTTCAAACGCTTTCTGCCCTCGGTCGTCCCGCCGTGGTAATGTCGCGACGCAAGTACGGTGTGATCGATATCACATTCCGCGACCAATTTGCTGATATTTGCGGAGTCCACGTGCGTTTCCGGGCAATCAACTTCTAATCCGACGCTCGGGATATCGACGTTTTCGAACGGCAACGGTTTGAGATAACGCTCGAGCAGCTTTTTGATCTTTGGGCGGATAGTGTAGGCGGCGTATTCTTCCTTGTCGAATTTCGACATCGGGACAACGCCATTCGAATCGACCGCGAAAACCGGAATCTCCGCCCGCTCGGCGATCCGTCGGTTGTGTTCGGGAATGATGAAGCAAGGGAAATCGTCCGTGATTATCAACGCTGCGTCCTTGGCGAGTTTCGCGACCGTCTGCTTTGGCGAATCTTTATCCTTTTGCAGATAAAAGACATACCTGATCCCAAGCTTCTCAAAATCGGCACGCTTTTCCTCGACGCCTTCAAGTATAAAGGTATGCAAACGGTCGCTCGCCCACTGATAGTAATATTTAAGGCCTTCGTAAACGACGAGCGGCAATTTGAGCTCATTTGCCCTTCGAATTGCATAAATAAGAGCGTGATTGTTGTCCACACGCTTATACATCTGCATCCAATACAGCACGTATCGAGCGTCAGTATTAATAGGTTTATCGTTTAATTGAATTACTCTTTCGTTGATCCGCATTGATTAGTATTATAGAAAAAATTAACCACAGAGAGCACAAAGGACACAGAGTTATGAAAAACAAGACCTTTTCTATTACTAATTATCGATTCGCCGGAAAGCAAACTTTGGTTTCTCTCCTCTGTGCTCTCTGCGTCCTCTGTGGTTCAATTTCCGCTCAGGATTTTAAGACGCTCAAAGACGGCGTCGAGTACGCCGAGGTGACGAAAGAGATCAGTGGAACAAAGGTGAACATGAACCTCCTTCGCCTAGACCTCAAAAAGGTTCGCCTCGACGTCCACCACGCCATGGACGCCGCCATCGGCACGGAAAAGACCTCGTCCATCGCCACGCGCCATGGCGCGTTCGCGGCGATAAACGCCGGGTTCTTTAGGTTGGATACGAGTATTTGGGCGGGGGAGGCGGCGGGAGTGTTACAGATCGATCGAAGGGTTTACGGTGAGCCAACTAATAACCGAACAGCCCTGATAATCTTTGACAGTTCGAATAGTCAAACCGTTCTTTTCAGCAAAATACCGTTCTACCTTGAACCTATCATGGTCGGTTCCAAGACAATCCCGATTAATGGCATTAATCGTGAGAGAAAGGACATCGACGACCTTGTAATCTATACTCCCGAATTTCATTCATCTACGTTAACACGGCCCGGAGGTGTCGAAATAGTTGTTCACAATGGCCGAGTGGACCAGATAGAAACGGACCGAGGCAGCACTGCTATTCCGCCCGGAGGACTCGTAATCTCCGCTACCGGTAAATCCGCGACATTACTAAGAATGTTGAGAAAAGGTCAAAGGATTCGCGTGCCAACGCTATTCTCATTCTCCTATGAACTGCGAAAACACGGCGAGTTCTTACTCCCTGACGACATTACAAATGGCGTTCCCCAACTCATCAAAGACGGCAAGATCGATATCACTTGGGAACTGGAAAAATCCAGTAAATCATTTGTCGAAACGCGTCATCCGCGTACTGCGGTGGCGAAGCTTAAGGACGGGAAGTTTTTGATGATCACCGTCGATGGGCGGAGTGAGTCGAGTGGTGGGATCGGGTTGCAGGATCTCGCGGAGTATTTGCTCAGCCTCGGAGCGACGGACGCGATGAATCTGGACGGCGGCGGATCGTCGACGATGTTCGTGGACGGCAAGGTCGTCAATAAGCCGTCCGATAAAGAGGGCGAGCGAAAGGTGAGCGACGCGATCCTTGTGACGCTGAGAAACCGTGATCGGAAAAAGAAATAGCCCGAATTAATTCTAGATCTGATCGATCGGAAGTCAGTCGGTGGTCCGGTCAAAGGAAAAGATAGCGGCGTCTTTGTTAGTTTTGCCGAGCAGCAGATCAGAGAGTATGTCCGCGGCGAGCTGGCTGAATGTGATACCGTTGCCGCCATAGCCGAGGGCGAAATATGTGTGCGGCAGTTGTTTTATGCCGCCGATGTAGGGCAAGCCGTCGTCCGTATCGATGAACGTTCCGGCCCAACTGTAATCGACCTTGAAAGGAAGGTCGGGAAACATTTTTACGAACATTTCCGTCAGTTTCTTTGTCTTTTTATTCAACAGTTTGTCCCGCTCCTTTGGGTTGTAGAACGGCTCGTCCTCGCCGCCGAAAATGATGCGGTTATCGGCCGTTGTGCGCCCGTAAATGTACGGGTCGGCGGTGTTCCAAAATAAGCAGTTTTCGAACCAGATATTTTTGTTCGGCAAGGGTTCGCTGACCAATGCGAAACTCGAACTGAGGGACGCGAGCTTGCGCGGGATGTAGTCGACCGACTCGTATCCGCAGGCAATGATCACCTTCTTCGCGGTGATCTTATGTCCGGTCGATGTGTGGACGACAACGCTCCTCGGTAGGCGTTCGATCTCCTTCACATCGGTTTTGTCGAAGATCTTAGCTCCTTTTTTACCGGCGTCCTGCAGCAATCCGTGAGTTAGCCGATACGGGTCAACCGTCGCGCTCGGGCGTGTCGAGAGTGCTGCCGGAGCCGGGAACGGGAAGTGCTTCGCGACCCGTTTCTCATCCCACAGCTCGACGTCAAAACCAAATTTTTTTCGAACCTCGAATTCCTTTTCGATAAACCCAACGTCTTTTTTCAGGTTCGAAAAGCGAAAGCTCGGTCGGGGCTTTAATTCGTTGTCTATTTTAAGTTTAGGAGCGACTTTTATCAGGTCTTCTAACGCTTTGAGACTCAATTCGTAGGCTCTGACGGCAGTTTTCTCGCCGAGCAGATCGATCAGTTCGTGGAGTGTGCGGTCGATGTCATACTGCAACAAAGCCGTACTCGCCGACGTGCTACCCATCGCCAT
>JAYSZT010000328.1:0-6525 GCA_043737915.1 Acidobacteriota bacterium | reverse complement strand
ATGAATGTTTTCGAAGATCTCGTTGACGAACTAAAAAAAGAAAATCTGTTGGAAGATACAGTGATGGACGCTGTTTTTGAGACTGTCTCCGGGTCTGCGATGAGCGGATCGAGGGATGGTCAAATGCACTTTGCTGGCTCTCCAAATTCAGGGACGACAAGTATCTTTCAGAATCAGGCACACGAAAATTACGAAAATAGCACCGTCGAGGAGATGCCTGTCGCGGTTGACACTGATCTTCATTTAGCTCACGGCGAGACGATCGAGATACGTAAGGCGGAGACGGATAAAGAGTTTTTCCAAAAGCGAGCGAATGGCGAGGTTTCGAGCCTCAAAATGGTCGAACATGTCCTGACCGCTGTCGAGCGTGAGTACATGAAGATCGTGCCAAGATCCTACGATGATTTTGGAGCGAAGGTCGCCCTGAACAATTTTTTACAGGTTGCCGGTGATGTCTCCAGCGAAGATCACAAGCATGCCGAATTCGCGATGATACAGGAAACTGAAGCCTGGTGTTCGGCACTTGCGAAACGCGACGAAGCGATTTCCGTGGGCGACGTCCGCCGTTACTGCGAGAATGCCAAGCCGATGCTGAGTTCTCAGGCGATGCTTGCACTGGCCAGGTTCTATCGGAATCTTCCGTATTCAGAAAGCGTCCGTGGCAAGTTTGATTTTATGATCACTAAGCTCTTTTCACGTCCAACAAATGATCAGACGCGACAACTACTTTTTTCACGCGAGGAAATGCTCTCGCACGTTAAAACCCTCTATGCGGAATGGTCGAGTATCGCTCTGTACGTCGCCGCTGAGGACGATACTAATTCCGCTTTGATCGTGAAGAGTTTCGAAGATCTCGCCGCCGAAGCCGTGGCAACGAAAGAGTTTGACGAACTTATCCGGAGTGACTTTTTTAACCGTGTTCGCCTTTTTAAGGAGAGCATTACGGAATTATTCTTTGCTCCGATGGTCACGGCGGCGGCGATCGAGTGCAATACATCGATCGCAAATGCTTACGTGAAACTTCTCGATCGCGAAAAGGAGAAGTCCAATGCGGCGATCGTTCACGACAAATATTCATACGTGGATGAAGCGGTCGTCTCCGACGCTACGGGAAGAACGCTGATGCTTGTTGACCTGCTTCAAGAGCGGACCGTCGAGCTTGATGAGGAAGAACAGGACGCATTCGCCGAGGAAAAAGAAGAGAAGCAATTTATCCCCGCCCCGACATACGAAAAGTCGGTCGGCGTCCCCAATATGACTCTGATCCAACGGGTCAAGTCGCAGTTTTTGGGTATGAACCGTGCATTAATCGCGGTCAGTTTGCTTTTGATCTTGGCATCGGTCGGAATGTATGTTTGGGCGAACTATTTTATCGAGGAACCGCCAGTTAAGGCGTCTGTCAGGAATGTTGACATTTCAAATACGCCGTTCAAAGACGAACTTGAGGTCGGTCGCGTAAGCGGCGAAACTCTTTACGGAGTCTTGCTCCCGACGTGGCAAACAATGACAAAGGAAAAACGGCAGGATCTGTTGCAACGGATCCATCAGGCCGGCCAGGAGAACGGTTGGTCCAGAGTAAATTTGATGGATGCTAGCGGCAAAACGGTGGCCTTCTCATCACCGACCCGAATGGAACTCATCGCTCAATAACCCAATTATTTTTATCAGAATCGCAAATGATTTAGGCGGAATATTCAATGCCGAATATTCTGCCCTTTTTTATGCCTGAATAAAGAACAGTGCAGTGCCCAGACCAGAATTGCTCGGCCTCGATCGCTGGCGAGGTTTCAATTTTTCACGGCCATGAACTCCTCATTTTGGCGGAAGTTTTTACCGGAATTCGTGAACTCCGTAATTCTATCGTTTCACTCCGAAGGGCAAGTTGAAACTTTTTTCGATGGCGTGATGTATAATTGAAAAAAATCGGATCTGATGGAATTTGCAAGTGCTACCGGAAAAATTCGGACAATCTATACTATGAAAAAACTGACCGCCATTCGTTTTGCTGTTGTTATTTTGGTTCTTCACTCGTTTGTTTTGCCATCGGCCTTAATGGCTCAGACGGCTTCGCAGGCTGAGGTGTTTGCGGCGATCCGCAAAGAGGGCAATGAGAAGTCAAAGATAATGAATACGATGCATTATCTGGCTGACGTTTACGGTCCGCGGTTGACCGGGAGCGATAATCACGTGAACGCGGCGAAATGGGCAGCCCGCGAGATGACGTCTTGGGGCTTTGATAAAGCCGAACTTGAGCCGTGGGAGTTCGGACATCCGGGTTGGGCTAACGTTCGGAACACAGGACTTATGATCAAGCCGCAACAAGACACCCTGACCTACGAAGTGCTGGCGTGGACGCCGTCGACCAAAGGCCGAATCGAGGCCGACGTTGTGAGCGTAATTATCCCGACGGTTCCCGCCGCTAATAATCCGCAAGTGATGCAGCCGCCGACACAGGAAGAGTTGACTGCCTATTTCGAAAGCATAAAAACATCGGTAAACGGAAAGATCGTGCTCGTAGGGAAACCATCGTTTATCGACCAATCGCGTGACCCGGCGCCAAAACGCGTTCCGGATGACGAGATGAAGAAACGTTTTGACCCCGAAAATACAGCGCCACAAGCCGGCCGGCCGGGCGGTCCTCCTGCTCCCGTTGCGGCGAGGCCTAATGCTTTGACCGGCGTGCAGATCGGCGAGCAGCTAGATAAGTTTCTACTCGACAACAACGTTGCTGTCCGAATAAATGAATCGCAACTCGATCGCGGTTCGGTCCGGGCGTTCAATAACCGCACGTTCGATGTCACCAAGGTCTTGCCGACGGTAGTAATGCGAAACGAGGATTTCGGACGCATTTATCGTTTGATGACGAAGGGGACTCCGGTGCGTTTGGAGTTTGATATCCAGACCCGCACTATCCCGTCGGGTGTCACAAGCTACAACCTGATCGGCGAGATCTACGGCTCCGATAAAAAGGATGAGGTGATCATGCTCGGCGGCCATCTCGATTCGTGGCATTCTGCGACCGGTGCGACCGACAACGCCATCGGCTGCGCGACCATGATGGAAGCTGC
Source organism: Acidobacteriota bacterium (assembly GCA_043737915.1). GTDB lineage: Bacteria > Acidobacteriota > Blastocatellia > Pyrinomonadales > Pyrinomonadaceae > OLB17. The sequence continues at coordinate 3,457 of JAYSZT010000328.1, read as the reverse complement.
CCGGATCCTCAAAGCAATCGGCGTAAAACCACGCCGGACGATCCGCGTAGCTTGTTGGAGTGGCGAGGAACAGGGTCTGCTTGGCTCGCAGGCATACGTGAAACAGCATTTTGGAACCGCCGAGAATCCAACAGCGGAGTTCAGCAAGTTCAACGGATATTTCAACATCGATAGCGGCACAGGCCGCGTGCGTGGATTGAGCGTTTTCGGCCCGCCCGAGGCGGCGACCGTTCTGCGTGACGCACTGGCTCCGTTTGCTGACCTCGGCTTTGCCGGAGTCTTATCATCTAAAAGCCGCGGACTCGGCGGAACCGACAGCACTTCGTTCAATCAAGCAGGCTTGCCCGGGATCGGCGGTTCGCAGGATCCGATCGAATACTTTAACGTCACCTGGCATACGAATCTCGATACGTATGAGCGAATCATTGAGAGTGATGTGAAATCGTCGTCGATCGTCTTCGCTGCGGCAATTTACACATTGGCGATGCGTGATGAGATGCTCCCGAGATTCAAGGCGGCGGATATGCCTGCACTTCCGCCGTCTCGACCTTAGAAACACGTGGCTTAAAGGTTACATCACTAATCACTGTAAATGAAACAAGGCGTGTTCCTGCTTATCCCAGGAACACGCCTTATTTGATTCTGGATCACATAAAACTACGCGGCTTGCCTCCGTCAGTCCGGGAGGCGTAAATGAATCCGTATTCCGTTCGATCTTGATCAATTCACCTTCTGAAAAAGTTGCCGCGACGGACAAATATTTGAGAGTGTGCAAATGTCGCACTTTGGTTTGCGAGCATCGCACACCTGACGGCCGTGATAGATCATCCAATGCGGGAACATCACCCAATTTTTCTTCGGAACTAATTCCGACAGGTCGTTCTCTATTTTCTCAGGCGCTTTATTTTCAGTCAGGCCGAGCCGCTGAGAAAGACGCGAAACGTGAGTGTCGACCACTACGCCCGAAGCGATCCCGAAAGCGTTACCCATGACGACATTTGCGGTCTTTCGGGCGACCCCGCCAAGCGTCAGGAGATCGTCCATATTTTTCGGTACGCTGCCGCCATAAACATCCACTAGCCGCTGACAGGCGGCCTGAATATTTTTAGCCTTATTTCGATAAAATCCGGTCGAATGAATATCCTTTTCGAGTTCGGTTTGCGGAACGAGCAGAAAATCCTCGGGCCCGCGATATTTCCGAAAAAGATCTGCCGTTACAATATTCACCCTTATATCCGTGCATTGAGCGGAGAGGATCGTCGCTATTAATAATTCGAACGGCGATGTATGAATAAGGGCGCAGTGTGCATCGGGATAGGCTTTCTTCAATCGTTTGATTATCTCCAACGTTCTCTTTTTTCTATCTGCGATCATATCCGCAAGGCTAAAAAAGAAACCATAGAAATGCAAATTGAAGGTTGTTTGGGTAAACTGGTTTTAAGGAATTTAACGCACGGGCATTCGAATTTAAACGCTGTAAAGTGGGGATTTCGCAGGATTTGATCCGCTAGTTATTTTTGTTTCAGGCCGTCGTTAGACAATCTATGAACGTTCCATTATTAGATTTAAAAGAACAGAATGCGGCACTCAGGCCGGAGGTCGAGGCCGCCCTCGGTCGCGTGCTTGACAGCAATGGGTTTATTCTCGGAGGCGAGGTCGCTGAACTTGAATGTGAACTTGCTGGCTATTGCGGCACAAAATACGCGATCGGCTGTGCCTCGGGTAGCGATGCGATCCTTCTTGCTCTAATGGCTCTCGATGTGGTGGCCGGAGATGAAGTTATAACGACGCCATATAGTTTCTTCGCGACTGTCAGTGCGATCACCCGGCTCGGTGCGGTCCCGGTCTTTGTTGACATTGATCCGGTCACCTACAACCTAGACGCGGAGCAGATCGAATCGAAAATCACCGCTCGAACTAAGGCAATTGAGCCAGTACACCTTTTCGGCCAGTGTGCCGACATGGCCGCTTTGAAAAAGATAAGCATTAAATACGGTATCCCGTTGGTCGAAGATGCCGCTCAGGCGATCGGAGCGGAAGAGGGCGGGGCTCGTGCCGGTGCGATGAGCGAGGCAGGCTGCTTTAGTTTTTATCCTTCGAAAAATCTTGGCGGGATGGGCGATGGCGGTTTTATTACAACGAATGATGACGCGATCGCAAAAAAGCTGTTAGCTCTTAGAGTCCACGGTTCGGAAGAAAGGTACTATCATAAGTACGTCGGGATCAACTCCCGGCTCGATGGGTTTCAGGGAGCTGTCCTTCGGGTGAAATTGCCCCACCTTGATACGTGGACGGACCAGAGGCGCACAAATGCCGCAAATTATCGTCATCTGTTTACAGACCTTGGACTGACCGAACATATCGGGATTCCGAGTGAGCGCGAAAACGTTAAACATATCTATAATCAGTACGTTGTTCGTATTCCCGAAAGCCGCGACAGGTTGCGAACCCTTCTAACCGAAAAAGGTATCGGTACAGACATCTACTATCCGGTTCCGCTTCATTTGCAGGAGTGTTTTGCATATCTCGGTTACAAGGCCGGCGATATGCCGGAATCAGAGAAAGCCGCGATAGAGACACTGGCATTGCCGATCTTCCCGGAGCTTCGGCGTGATCAACAGGAGTACATCGCCGAATCGGTTGCTGAATTTTTCGCGTAATTCATATGAGCGATCTCGTCAACGTCGACTCAAAACAAAGAAGCGTTAGAATCCTGATAATCGCGGCGGTTGTTGTCGCCAGCTTGTTCAGTTGGATCGGCGTGCGTCGGCAAATGGGGAATTTGATCGCCGAGATGACGACCGTTGCTGACCCGACCGCTCCTGAAGTTGCCCAATTAGCCCGAGGGATGGCTCCATCCGATCCGCTCGGGATGTGGCTTACTGCCTCGCTGGAACGTAGCTTTTTCAATCCCGAACGAACCGACGGAGCCGTTTTGATGTTCGAAGATACAGTTCGGCTTGCACCTCGTGATTATCGCTGGTGGATCGAACTCGGGCGTGCAAATGAGCAGTCGGATAAGATCGTGCAGGCCGAGACCGCATTGAGGTACGCCGTTAATATGGCTCCGACCTACACTTATCCGCGCTGGCAGATAGGCAATTTTTACCTTCGGCAGGGAAGACCGGATGAGGCTTTTGTTGAGCTCAAAGCGGCGACAATCAACAATTTTGCCTACCGGGAACAGGTTTATTCACTTGCTTGGGATTATTTTGATAATGATCCCACAATGGTCGAAAAGTTGGTGATCGATCAGCCCGACGCCTACGCGTCGCTCGCACTTTTTTATGCCGTCCGGGGCCGGGCGACGGATGCATTGCGAGTTTGGAATAAGATCTCGGATCAGGACAAGGCTGGGTATGGTCAATTTGTAAAGTTGATGACGCAGGGACTTTACGACAAGCGTTTCTATCGGCAGGCTCTTTCGTTTGCAAAAGACACGGGCGTCGACACGGAT
>JAYSZT010000327.1:0-6538 GCA_043737915.1 Acidobacteriota bacterium | reverse complement strand
CCTCATAACTCTCCGCATCCATCCCGCCGCGGGTGTGAATGTTTGTCACGACCACACCCGGATTTACCGCATTGACCCGGATACCTTTCGCGGCAAGTTCGAGAGCCGCGCAACGCGTTAGCTGATCGATCGCCGCCTTTGAGACCGAATACGCCAGAACGTTCGGGAAAGAACGGGTGCCGGCAACGCTTGAGACATTCACAATGTTACCCTTTGATTCGATCATGTGCGGAACACATTTCTGCATCAGATTAAAGACCGAACGCAGGTTGATATTCATCATCTTGTCCCAATCGTCCAGCGTTGTGTCTTCGACCGTGCCGTTTTTGATAATGCCGGCCGAATTCACCAGGACGTCGATATGACCGAATGATTGCACGATCTCGGATACGATACGGTCAATTTGAGACAATTCTGTGACGTCCGCAAGCTGGATCTTTACCGTACCGTCAGCCGACGAAACGCTTTCGCGAAGAGCTGAGAGTTCCTTATCGTTGCGACCGACGGCAATAACCGTTGCTCCGTTATTCGCAAACAATGCCGCAACCGCCTTACCGATCCCGCTGCTCGCACCGGTGACCAAAACAATTTTATCTTTCATAGAGATTCGTTAATTATGAATTTCAAGTAAGAGCATATCAGGGCAGGGCAGATAGTTTCAAATCGGCAAGGATTGCGGGAAATAGGCACAAAAAAAGCCAGACCGTGCCGTCGTCTGTCTTTAATCAAGTTCTATTGACCAATGATCGCCGAACTAAGCGGCGACCTGGTAAAATTACGATTCCGTCGGCCGCGGTTGACGCGGCAATAGCTTTTCGATGGCGGCCTTCGTCTCTTCGCTTTTTCGGGCCTTGAACTCAGTGACCCAATCCGAGACTGTCGAGACCATCTCGCGAGCCGCGACTCGGGCAGCATTCGGCTTTGCGGCCTTCGGCTCGACCGGCTTGATCTCTAATTTCTTCACTACTTTTATCTTCAACTTGTTATCCATAACTTAACCCCGGTTTCTTGGCACCTACTACTTTGGTCTCTCCGACGCAGATACTATCAGCAATCGGTGTGCCATTGATTTGACGGCTTCGTTGGTCAAATTTGCAGAAGCGTCTGAAAACTTAATAACGCTTCGATTCGCATTCGCAATTTGCGAAAAAGGATCTCGAATTTGCGTATTGCCAATAATGTATAAACGACCGAACTAGGCGTCTAGTTCCGAAAATTTTCGTTTAGCAAAGATTCTATCGTGGTGTTCGTCCGAAAGCTGAGATTTGGATTCAGACTATCCTTAGTGGAACGAATATTGCCGTGTTCTAGACTGATGAGCGTTCTCGATCTAGCGATAATCTATCTGGCATGTGGTGCTCCTTTGAGTATGCACTATTTTTTTGCACAGCGGCACAAACCGACAGGTTATTTTATAGTAGTCGGCACCGCGGTGACGTTGTTCTGGCCGGTTGCTGCCGTAACGCTCCTCGTAAATGCGTTATCGCTCCGCCCAAATCGTATGATCGGCCCACACACGGCTGTGGTCGACCGTGAACTGGACGCGATCAGGACGAAGATCGAAAACATTGCCTTTAAGAATGGGAATGCCACCTCGGTATTTGAATTTCGAGAGGTCTTCTCACGCTACGCAGGTCTGATCAAAGCCTCAAAGATCGCTAATGCCGCGACTGAAATAAATGAGATCTTTCGTCTCTCGAGTCACGCCAACGCTCAACTCGCAACGAGGTGTTTGAACCGAAATGCCGCCAATCGCCTCGCCTCGCACGCTAACCATGCCCGACGAGACTTTATCGATTTCGCCGGCAGCATTCCTGAAAGGCAGAAGTCAACGGTAATGGTTCTATTGTCCGAAACTGCAGTTCTCCTCGACGACGAACAAACAATTGGTGATTTGCGTCGATTGGGGGAAAGGTCTCGTCGGCCGAATCGCACAGACCTAAGAAGACCGGACCAAGGCGTAGAGGGACGAATTCATGCCACCCTGAACTAGAGATCTCCTGCCGTTTGCTCCCACAATATTTGTAACGTTTTGTATAAACCGCCATTGGATTTACTATCTAGGCAATGCTGGTTTTTCTGCATCTTTTCTCATTACTCCTGCTCGTCGGTCTCGGGTTCTATGTTTTCGTGGCGAACCCGAGAAACCGTGCCCATCAGACATTTGCTGCGTTCATCGCATTTTTGGCGGTCTGGACAATTAAAGATCTGATCTTTTGGAATTTCTACCCGCGAGACTCGGCCGCCGGATGGTGGGCGGCGGCAAGTTTTACGACAGCTCTGTTGTTGCAGTTCGCGTTAGTTGTTTTCGCTTGGGTATTTCCCGAAAATGCCCGAACCCCACGCAGGCGGGCGGCAATCCTATTTGCTCCAGGCGTTGTTCTCATACCGGCAGCTTTATTTGGACTTTTGTGGAAGCGTTCGGGCTTCGAAGACGGCCGGTTCGTGATCGAACTCACGCCGCTTGCTTACGCGTTCGTAACCTACGTTTATTTTATCTTCGGATATGGTGCGGTGGTTTTATTTCAAAAATACCGAAAATACCGCGGCACACAGGCAGGACAGCAGGTCGGGGCTTTGATCTGGGGACTTGCGATCACCGGATTGCTCAAAACACTTGCGAACATCGCACTTCCCTTCTTCGGCGTCTACGAACTACTGCCTTATTCAGCGATCGTTGTGCTTCCGGGCGTGCTCATCTATGCCTACGCGATTCTCAACTTCCAGCTTTTCTCGCTGCAGACGGCACTCAAGCAGTTTCGATTATTTCCGATCGCGTACAAGGTGGCGTTGAGCATCGCGTCGGTCGCGATAGTTAGTTTTGTGATCTTTCAGGTACCGATCGTTTGGTGGGCGTTTCATAACGGTATGGACATGGAGGCCTGGCGGCGGTATTTGGTGTTCAGCGTTATTTCGGCGCTCGTCCCGAATTTGCTTTTAGTACTCCTCGTGTTGCGAACGATCTCACGCCCGCTCCAGCGAATTACACTCGCAGCCGTCAAGGTCACCGAAGGTGCGTATGGAACGGAGGTCGATCTCCGTAAGAGCAACGACGAGATCGGTTTGCTGGCGGATTCATTCAATGATATGAGCCGCAAAATGGCGGCGGATATTGGCGAACTTCAGCGACTGAACGAGCAGTTAAGCCGCACCGAAAAACTCGCCGCGATGGGCACGCTCGCCGCCGGAGTCGCCCACGAAGTCAACAATCCGTTGGCGGCGATCTCGTCACTCGTGCAAATGATGCGTGCCGCCGACGGTCACTCTGACGAAACCCGCGAACGTCTCAATCTCATCTCCGCTCAGATCGATCGCATCGGGCAGGTAACGAAGGATATGACCGATTTCGCCCGCTCGCGTCCCGCAGCGAGGGGCGATGTCGATGTTAACAAAGTCATCAACACCGCTCTTCGCCTCGCAAGCTTCGATAAGGGTTTCGCGCTGCTCGACATTGAACGGACGACGAGTGAAAACCTTTCGTCCATTAACGCTGATGAGGACCAATTACAACAGGTCTTCCTGAACCTTTTTCTAAACGCCCGCGACGCGATGCCGAACGGTGGAACGCTCGGGATCAGTGTCTCGGAGACGCAAAGCAACATCTCCGTCACGATCACCGACGACGGCACCGGCATTGATGAAAAGGCGGCCGGTCAGATATTCGATCCCTTCTTTACGACTAAAGCGACCGGCAAAGGCACCGGTCTTGGACTCGCGGTGTGTTACGGCATCGTTACCGCCCACGGCGGACGGATCGAGGTCAAAGATAACCTGCCGACCGGGAGTATTTTTACCGTCACGCTGCCGGTGATTGACACGGACGGCGATTCGTAGCACTTTTATTAAGTCGAACTTTTCAAATCTACAAACATCGAGGTCTTTTTTATGAAGAAACTTCTGGCCGGTATGGCTGTCGTTCTGGCGGTTGCAGTTACGCAATTCGCCCAGGACAAGCCCGTGGCCTTTATTAACGCGAAAATAATCCCGATCGTCGGAGCTCAGATCGAATCCGGCGTTATCGTCGTGCACAAAGGTAAGATCGTATCTGTCGGTGCGACCGGTGCGGTGAAGGTTCCGTCCGACGCGACCGTCATCGACGCCAAAGGCCAGGTGATCATGCCCGGCTTGGTCGACAGCCACAGTCACATTGGTGAAGGTGCCGGTGCGGATGGCTCATCACCCATTCAACCGGACGTTCGCCTGCTCGACGGAATTAACGCACGTAGCAGCAGCCTGCAGCGAGCCCAGAGCGGAGGCATCACAACGGTCAACGTCATGCCCGGCTCAGGACATCTCGATAGCGGACAGACGCTTTACTTAAAGCTTCGCGACGATGCTGTGAAGATCGACGATCTGCTCATCTATGATAAGGCCGGCAAGTATATGGGCGGGATCAAATTCGCTAACGGCACCAATCCGATACGAGCAAATGGCGGCAACTTCCCCGGAACGCGTGCCAAATCAGCGGCTCTAGTGCGCGAACAGTTCATAAAGGCTCAGGAATATCGCGAAAAAGTAAAAAAAGCGGGCACCGACGCCAGCAAACTCCCGCCGCGTGACCTCGGAATGGAGGCACTTATCGAAGCTCTCGAGGGCAAACGTATGGTGCACTTTCACACGCACCGTCACGACGACATAATGACGGCGATCCGTCTACGCGACGAGTTCGGATTCCGGCTCGTTTTACAGCACGTATCCGAGGCGTGGAAAGTAGCTGACGAGATCGCCAAGGCAAAGGCCTTTGCGTCGATCATCTTCATCGATTCACCCGGCGGCAAGCTCGAGACGATCGACCTCAAAGCCGAGAACGGCGCCGCTCTCGAGAAGGCCGGTGTCGTTACCGGTTTTCACACCGACGACGGCATCACCGACTCACGTTGGTTCCTGCGAAGCGGCGGCATGGCGGTGCGAGCCGGCATGAGCCGCGACAAAGCTCTCTACGCTTTGACGATGGCGAATGCGATCATGCTCGATCTCGGCGACCGCGTCGGCTCGCTCGAAACCGGCAAGGACGCTGACCTCCTGATCCTCTCCGGCGATCCACTCAGCGTTTACACTCACGTCCAGCAGACCTGGGTCGAAGGCAAAAAGGTATTCGATCGTACCGATCCTAAAGACAGACTCATCGCCACCGGCGGCAACGGAGCCACCGACGACCGCTCAATGCACGTCGACGAAGACGACGACGCAGATGGAGGAAACGAATAAATGAAAAGCAAATACAGTTTCTTCACCGCAGAGACGCCGAGTCGCGGAGAAGATCAAAGAACCTTAAAACACAAACTAGACTTCCTCTCTTTCAGCTTATCTCTGCGTCTCTGCGTCTCTGCGGTGATGCTTCTATTTGCCGCAAACGTCAACGCCCAGATGGCGATCAAGGGTGAACTCGTCTACACGATGGACGGCTCGGCAATCACTAATGGCGTCGTGCTGATAAAAGACGGAAAAATAGAAATGGTTGGCAAAGCCGACTCCGTTACTATCCCGAGCGGCTACACGATCATGACCGCGAAGGTCGTGACGCCCGGCCTGATCGACGCCCACAGCGTCATCGGGCTCAACGGAGCTCTCAACCAACCGCACGACCAGATGGCGCTTGAGACCAGCAGCAGCATGCAACCCGAACTTCGGGCGATCGATGCCTACAACGCTGAGGAAGTCCTCATCGCATGGGTTCGTTCGTTTGGCGTGACCACGGTTCACACCGGCCACCAACCCGGAGCGTTGATCTCAGGCCAGACGATGGTCGCGAAAACATTCGGCAAAGGCGTCGATGGCACCACCATCGTGCCGACAGCGATGATCGCGGCGACGCTCGGCACTGACGCAAACGCCGCCGCCGGAAAATCACCGGGAACGCGGGCCAAACAGGTCGCACTTCTCCGTGCCGAACTTATAAAGGCAACCGAGGCTTCGAAAAAGACTGACGCTCCGAAGGATCTTCGCAGCATGGCAATGATGTCGCTGATTCGTCGGGAGATTCCTTTGTTAATCACCGTGAATAAGGCTCAGGACATCATGACAGCGATCAGGATCGCAAAGGAATTCAACCTTCGCGTAGTGCTCGACGGTGTCGCCGACGCTCAACTCGTGATGGACGAGATTAAGGCAAGCGGTTTTCCGGTGATCGTTCACCCGACGATGGCACGCCCCACGGGTGACGCAGCCGGCCTTTCAATGGAAGACGCCGCTAAGCTCAAGGCCGCCGGAATTCCCGTCGCTCTCCAGTCCGGTTACGAAGGCTACGTGCCTAAAACCCGCGTCGTTCTCTACGAAGCGGGCATGGCGGCGGCCAACGGAATGAGCAAAGACGACGCTCTCGCATTGATCACGATCGACGCCGCCAAGATCCTTGGCCTCGACGCACGGATCGGTTCGCTCAAGGCCGGCAAAGATGCCGACCTCGCACTCTACGACGGTGATCCATTCGAGTGGACCACCCACTGCACCACGACCATCATCAACGGCAAGGTCGTAAATAGCGTCCCTCGCTAGAAAAAAACTGCCGAATGTTGCGGGGTGTTTGCCATCGGCGAAC
>JAYSZT010000326.1:0-6559 GCA_043737915.1 Acidobacteriota bacterium | reverse complement strand
GGTCTCCTAAATACGCGGGACAAGGATCGTAATCTTCAACAGAACCGCCGTCCTGATCGGGCACCGAAACCTTTTCATCTATTCCTTTCTCCAGTTTCGACGTCACATCTGGCAGTGCTGGAGCCCCATCGGAAGTTGAAAACTTAATGCCTTGGTACTCCGGTGGATTATGAGAAGCCGTAAAGTTTATACCGCCGGCCGCTTTTTGCGAACGGATAGAATGCGAGATCGTCGGTGTAGGCGTCGGTCCGGTACAAAGCAATACGCGAAATCCTTTTGCAACGGCTATTTCAGTAGCAACTGCAGCAAACTTTTCGCCCATGAACCGCGAATCCTGTCCGACTAACAACGTTCGGTTGGTCTCACCTTTCAAATAACTACATATTGAGTTCGTTACGAGGCGAACGTTGTCGAACGTAAACTCGTCAGCGATTACTGCCCTCCAGCCGGATGTGCCAAATCGTATTGCCATATATGGAGTTAAGCTTAAGCCTACATTTTCGAACTGAAATGACCGATAATTGATTGTCCGAGTGAAATAAAGCTTAGCCTCGAGTTTGGTTAAACCTTAAAGTGTTAAAACAATAGCATAAAGAAAAATCGTTGTAAAGCCCAATTTCATAACGTCATAAGTCGCATTATTGCAACAAGATACATAATCGAGGCTAAGGTTGTAGGTGATTAATGCGCTTATTGTTTAAGCGGGAAGTTCTGGCTTTTGCGCGCGGGCTGTGAAGGCTATCAGATTTGTCGCAAAGCTCTCAGGTTTTTGGTTAGCCAGTCGTAGGAGCAACGACTATCGCTGAAGACCGTGCACCTGTGTCAATTGAGGACTTTTATGTTGCAGAGCGTATGCGTGTGTCGAAATGTCCCGCTGGCTTGCGGTAAGGCCTTCTCAGTATACGTTTGATATATTCGTTGATAGCGTTGAATAAGCGAGGCTGAGTCGCCATAAGTATTGTTATTCGCTAGGAAATTCGGCAGTTTTGCGGTGGCATAAGGCTTGCTTTAATCTAGGCGTATAACCTTGCCTGCACATTTGCTAGTAAGAACTGTCATTCGTTTGGAGTATTTATTTATGAGACCTGTGAAACATTTTGAGAAAGGATTGACTTATTTTGCGAGCGGTGTTTTTAATGCTGTTCGGTCGGTCAATCAGTTTAAGCCTAACGCCTCTTTCATTCCGAAGTGGTCGGATAAACCGCTGTTGAAATCGTGGCAGAAATCCAAGCCGACGCTCGGTTTTCCTCGCATGACGGATTCGCTCTGCCCTAACTGCGTGATCGAGGCTCGAGAATCGATCTTGAGCGGTGAGAAGGAAGTGTCGATGCTGATCAACGATAAGGTTGGTGAGATCAAGGCCCAGATCATTGAGCGTGATAATCAGGTTTGGATGATCAAGGATTGCCCGACACACGGCCATTTCGAAGACATGATGGCGATCGATGCTGAGTTTCTTACGCACATCGAAGGCCTTTTCCCGGGACGCGACATCGAATCGCACAATGACGAGAAGCTTCACAATCACGGCACTTCGTCAGTGAAATACGGCCGCGGAGCAGTTCTGACGGTTGATCTAACAAATCGTTGCAACATGATGTGCGATCCGTGCTTTATGGACGCGAATCAGGTTGGATTCGTACACGAGCTAAGCATGGAAGACGTTTCCGAGATCCTCGACAATGCGATCCAGATCAAACCGCGTCGTCAGATGTCGGTTCAGTATTCAGGTGGTGAGCCGACATTGTCGCCTTATTTCCTCGATGCTGTGCGATATGCACGCAAGGTCGGGTACAACTCGGTGCAGGCTGCGACCAACGGAATTGAGTTCGCTAAATCGAAAGAATTTTGTAAAGAAGCTGCCGAAGCCGGTCTTCGGTTCGTATATCTTCAGTTCGACGGTATCGGTAACGATGCTAACTCGCATCGCCAGATCGGTAACTTGTTCGACGTTAAACTTCGCGCGATCAATAACCTGCATGAAGCCGGTGTTGACATCATCCTGGTCACAACGCTTGTAAACGGCGTTAATAACGACCAAGTTGGCACGATCATTCGTTTCGCTCTCGAGAATCCGAAGAAGATCTCATTCATCGCGTTCCAGCCAGTGTCGTTCACGGGCCGCGATGAACTGATCACGGAGAATCGCCGTCTGCAGCAGCGTTATACGCTTGCTCACCTCGCACATGACGTGCAGGATCAGGTGGGAATAACGGAGCCGACACGCGACTGGTTCCCGCTTTCATTGATGGGAGCGTTCGCTGACTTCGCTGACGTGGTTCACGGACCGGAGAGCGATTGGGGTCAGGTTTCTTGTGGCTGCCACCCGAACTGCGGTGTCGGTACGGCGGTGATGGTCAATAAGGAAACAAAGGAAATGGCACCTGTGCCGCAGTTCCTTTCGATCCCGGGCCTCGTCAAAGATATGCAGCACATCACCGATACGAACCGCGGCAAGTGGTTCTCGAACATCATGATGGGCCTCGCACTGCTCAAAAACTACAACCCGTACGGAGCGCCTAAATCGCTCACGCTTGGCGGCATTTTGAAGAAGTTCGACAAATCGTTCGGCCTCTCGGGTAAAGATTACGGTAAGGTCGGTGGCGATCGCACTGCTGAGGACATCGAGAAACGTCGTGCTGACCCTTGGAATTTCCTGTTCATCGCAGGTATGTGGTTCCAGGATCTGTTCAACTACGATTTCCGACGCACTGAAATGTGCATCATCCCTTACGGCACGCAGGAAGGCGAAATTTCGTTCTGTGCATACAACACCGGCATCGGATGGCGTAACATCATTGAGCACATGCACCAAAATGCAACCGTCGCTCAGTGGTACAAAGAGCATGGCCGCCACGACGTTTTCGCCCGCGGAAAAAATGTCGAGCTCGGCGACAAGTCGCACAGCCTGATCCTCAACGAAACCGATCTTGCACGTCCTAACAAACCGGACATGGAAGGCCCGAAAACAGCTGCCGAGGAAATGCAGATGATGCGTAAACTCTATCAGCAAATGGTCATGGACAAAGCCCAGATCAAAGCCGAACCAATGGTCCAGATCGGCGGTTTGAAACGCGAAAAGAAAGCTGATAACGCGTAAACGGTTACAGGTAACAGTAACAAGAAAGACCGGTGGATTAGGTCCGCCGGTCTTTTTTTCTTATATCCCTGTCACCTGTCACCTGTCACCTGTCACCCGTCGCCCGTAACTTGTCACGGAAAGGCGGCTTTTTGTGCTAGAATTTCATCGAGGTAAGCGATGATCATAACTACCGAATCAGCTATCAGCATCGACCGTGAAATCATGAGCGGCGTGCCTGTGTTTGCGGGAACCCGCGTTCCGGTGTCGGCGTTGCTCGACAACCTCGAAGTCGGCGTTTCGCTCGACGAGTTTCTTGAAAACTTTCCGACCGTCACACGTGAACAGGCAGTCAGCGTTCTCGATCATTTCCGCGCCAGCCTCGACGACATAGGCCTCGCCGCATGAAGATAATCATTGACGAATGTGTCCCCAGCATTGTCAAACGAGGCCTGCCTGAACGTGGGATCGTTTCCGTTCAGGAGATGGGCTGGGCCGGAGTTAAAAATGGCAAACTGTTGAAGCTAGTCTCGGACGAATTCGACGTATTTATCACCTCCGACAAGAACTTGCGATACCAACAAAACCTAGACGATCTCGAGCTCGCGATAGTCCTTTTACCGAGCAATCAGGTTCCAGTGGTCAAAGACCTCCTTCCGCAGATCGACATTGCCTTATCAGTTATTAACGCTCGCGACTTCATCGAAATCTAAAAACAGTTGCCGAGTAAATGCAGATGATGCGTAGACGTTACCAGCGAATGGTCATGGACAAAGCCCAGATCAAAGCTGAACCAATGGTCCAGATCGGCGGTTTGAAGCAGGAGAAGAAAGCGGCAGCGGAATAATGGCGATCGCTGAATAAGTAGGCAGTAGTCGAGGCGGATACGTGGGCCGTTTCGTTTCAGATGTCTGCGACACCACCGCAAACATAACCAAGAGCAGCAGGCCCAACAAGAGGACAGCAGAACGTTTCGCATTCATAACGCCGGAAGGATAACACACTTTCGACCTGTCAAGGAACATTTACATCGCCGCCGAGGAAATGCATCACACCCCCCGCCTCTTGGATTCTTTTCCGATTACACCAATTGGGTTTTCATATAATTTGGTGACTTGGCGTACCAAAGATTTGTCGTTACCTAATATTTTTCTAATTCGTTTATCTTGCCGCTTCATTACATCGTTTTTGTGTTTTGTGTTTTCAGATTCATGTCTGTAAGCGAGCATAATATCGAGCGGTAGCTTGGTTCCCAGGCTTCGGAAAAGAAAATCAAAGCTTTCTCCAGCCCCAGAGTCTATATAGGCTACGTTTAAAAAAAACAGAGCGTAGGCTTTGGTTTCATCTTCCATACTTTCGGCATCGATTAGCAATGCGGCTTCTTCAAGCGCCTTAATAAAGAATGGATAAGAATAGTTGTGCCTAATAATTGCCTGAAATAGATAAAGGACGTGCATTCTCGGGAGCTTCGCCAACGCAGAAATGGAACCGCCATTAATAAGTCTCTTATAAAGACTGGCGGCGTCGACGATTGCAGATTTAACGGCAGCTGTTATCACGTCATACGGACTAGAATAGGCGGCCATTAAAAAATTCGGCATATTCAGGAACTTGAATATTTCCTCCCGCTCGTCCGACGGTGTCAAGCTTGAGATTTCGCTGATTACCTCCGGGATATCTTTTTCTAATCCAATGTAGAAATAAACCGAATTATTCCAATATGGTTGGAGCGCCCGATTATCTATTACCATATTCCTGTCACGGTGCCGTCCGGCAGCATAAAAGAACTCTGCAAATGTCCGGTGTTTAAACCCTATTGTGCCCCGCGATTTATTTTCGAACATAAATTCGGAGCGGGTCATAAGTAAATCAAACAATCCGTCAACGGTTACACCAAGATTACGTTTATTGAGATATGCTGCAAAGGTATCTTTTACCTCACTGGCTGAAACGCCGGTCACGTCCGCCTCAAGAAGGTGTAGAGATAAGTTCATCAAAACGTTTCTAAGGGCTTCATATTCTTTTTGATTCTGCAATCCTTTTTCGGTTTCCCACCGACCAAGTGTCCATTCGACATATTTCGCGTAAAGTTCTGTGAGACTCGAAGGTAAGTCACGCGGATTCTCATTGATAATATTAGCTAGCAGTATTACGGCGATTGGACTTCTAGGAAGCTGGTCGAAAAGCTCAGACTTTTTTAAATCCTCGATCAGCCTCTTCTGCAAACTTACCCCCGTACACATTCGTTGAAGAAATTCAATTGTTCTACTCATGGACAGGGGCCTAATTTCGTAGGAAGAAATTACCTTATCCAAATCTGGATTCTTTTCTAGGGCTTCTAGCGGGCGGGACGCGAAAACGGCTCGGAGCTTGGGCTCATCTTCAATTTGCCTACAGACTTTTTTCAACTGATCTAACAATTCCTCGTTCGAAAGTTTTTTTTCATCAATTCCGTCAATTATCAGTAAAAACTGCGTGTCTGCCGGTAATTCCTTGGCTATGCTATCGCTTACCACGGTTTGGAGAACCCTTGCAATATCGCCTGAGAATTCGTCGATAAGTTCTCTGAAAGTTAAAGGAATGGGTAATACCTTGGAATCACTGAAGATTTCCCCATTCGCAAAATGAGACGTTATATGACGCAGAGCCTTGGATTTGCCGCTTCCCATTCCACCTTCGATCAGTGTTATTTTCTCCTTTTGCACAACATCGAGGATATCGACACGACGCGCGGGCTTACTAAGTCGCCGTAGCTTCATTCTATATTCATCCCGCGGAAAAGAATATATATCTTGTTCTATGTAGAAGGCCCCGTTTCCGCCCGGCATCAGATTTACACTTTTTTCTATTTCCTCGTGTCGAGTCTGAACTTTCGTTAGGTATTCGCCGGTCTGAACTGCCTGTAGTCCCCAGTAGCCAGGCAGATATTTATCTACCAACCCGGCAAGCTTTCTAGCATCGATAAAAGTGATAGCCCTACCGATGTATTTGGCGTGAATTTTCTCTTGGGCACCCTTCGTAATTGTTCCGTTGGCGATCACCCAAACGTGATTAATAGATATCATGTCTTTGCCACCGGAGAATAAACGAGGCACTAAGAAGCATTCTTCAATTTGCCTATCGACTTCGCTCAAATCTTGATGAATCTTCCCAATTTTTGCCACGACGCCTACGTAATCCGTGCCTCCAAAAAGCTCATCACGACGAGCAATAACAAAATCAGCACCCATCTCCCGGTTACCTTGCGTATATTCTGAATCGAGAAAATTCGGCATCTTGGGAATAAGAGCTGAAAGAAGAGGATGAAGCTCTTTCAATTCGTCAGACATCGATTTAATTTTATCTACCTGTAAGTCTTCCATAGATTTGATTTCTCCGTGCGACCATTAAATTTTTCGCGAGTTTTCTCAATGACGGACAAACTAGCATAATAGGGTGGAAAAGAGAGTAATCTCATTTGCTTTTATTGGGGTATAGTGT
>JAYSZT010000325.1:0-6595 GCA_043737915.1 Acidobacteriota bacterium | reverse complement strand
TTCCCGAGGGTGTTTACTCTGACATCGTTCCGACGTTTTACAACCCTGCTCTCGCGAATGGTGAAAAGATCGCGGCACACGTTACTGACGCGAGTTGGTTCGAACTTTCTACCATTCCGCGATACCTCGACATCTCACTCGCTATGATGAATGGCGGTGATGTCAATTTTGGACGAAACTGTTCTATGTCCGGCGGTGCGAGTGTTAAAGATTCCGTGATTTGGGACGATGTAACGATAGGTGATGGCGCCAGCCTTTACCGCACTATCGTCGCTGACGGAGTTTCGATCGAGAGCGGAGAGCACTTCGAAAACGCCGCTATTGTCAGGGCGGACATGGTAAGAAATTGTAAAGAGATCCCTGAAAAAGCCCTCAATGGATATATTCAGGGTGAGAATTACGTCGTCCCGCTTAACTAGTTCGAACTTTTCTTATGCCCGATTTAGTTGAAAGATTAGTAACATTTCTCAAAACACGACATCAATCGGCCGAATTCGAGTCGCTCAATGCGGATGCATCGACGCGGGAGTATTTTCGAATCGATTGGTACGGGAAAAAAGCAGTCGCTTGCGTGTATCCAGAACCGTTTGATGCTTCGGAACAAGCTTACGTAGATGTTTCACGTCTGTTTATGGCTGCCGATCTTCCGGTCGCCGAAATATATGAGGTTAGTGGAGAAGCAGGGATAATAATTCAAGAAGACCTGGGTGATCAAATACTTCGGGAAATTCTCATCGAAGCTGATCCTGATCGACGGTCACGATTACAACGCGAGGCGATCTCATTGATCGCCCGCATTCAAAGAGCGACCCCGATAGCTTTTGAAACAAACTCGATCGCTTCAAAACTAAAATTCGACAGTGAGAAATTACTGTGGGAATTGGACTTCTTCAAGACTCACTACTTCACGACCTACCTAAAAAAGCCCTTGAGCCAGATTCAAGATGCGGCTCTTTCGGCTGAGTTTTCTGAACTGGCGAACGACTTGGGATCATATGCTTCGGTACTTTGTCATCGTGACTTTCACGCTGCGAATCTAATGATCGATGACCGAGACCGAATGCGTATGATCGATCATCAGGACGCAAGAATCGGTTCACCTGCCTACGATCTAGTCTCCTTTCTTCTTGACCGGATAACCGAACTTCCGACGCCTGAGTGGCTGGCAGAAAAACGACGATACTTTCTCGACGTTAGACGTACCCTCGGATTGCCAAAGATCGGCGAAGCCGATTTCGCTTACGAATTTCGGCTCCAAACTCTGCAGCGTTGCTTAAAAGCTGCAGGAACATTTTCATTTCAATCTGCAACTCGCGGCAAAACCTACTTCATACCATTTATTTTGCCGATGTTTTGTATTGTATTAAGATCGGCCGGAAACCTTGATCGATTCCCGGTCCTTAACGAAGTGCTCGCGGCCGAAATAACTGCCGCTGACGGGATTGATCGTCAAACGCGGAAATAATCCCCTCGCCAATTTTTGATCGCTAATTTAATATCTTTTGTTTTAGCAAACTCTCCGCCTAGGGTTCGTTCGACTAACGCGGGAAGTTCTTCATCGGATGCGAATCTGAGCGCGATGATCTGACCAGTTTTTAACCCTTCTGCCTTTTTCAGGAGTTCAGGTGAGAGTATCTCCTTATAGCGCAATTTTTCCTCGAGACGAATTACGCGATCTTGAGCTTTCAAGGCCTGCAGTCGAGATGCTAGGCCGAGCAGTATCAATGCAAAACTCAAAAGAGTCCAGAACGCAAGTGTCTTTCGTCCGCTTTCCGGAGCTGCTAGAAAGAGTCGAACGAGGTGCGATAAAAAATTGAGCACCAAGAGCGGCATCACGACGAAGTGAAATAAAGGGAACCACCGTGTATGGTTGGAATAGTTTTGTTGATCGGCCATTGGGCCTCCTGTTAGAGTTTAGTTTTTGCCATTTCGGGCGGCTGGCCGGTGAAATCTTCTCCGGGGTTTACAAAAAGATTCTGCTCGAAACGGTACTGCTTATCATAAAGCTGTTTATAACGCCCGTCCAGCGAAACCAACTCCGCATGTGTCCCTCGTTCGCGAATTTCTCCAGCTTCGACAACTAAGATCTGATCAGCACTACGAATAGTTGAAAGCCTGTGAGCAATTACAAAAGTCGTTCGGCCTTCTCGCAGCCTATTCAGTCCTTCTTGAATAAGAGCTTCGGATTCGCTGTCAAGACTTGAGGTTGCTTCATCAAGAATAAGTATTCTAGGATTTGCGAGCAAAGCCCGAGCGATCGCTAAACGTTGACGTTGCCCGCCTGAAAGTTTGATACCGCGTTCGCCGACAACAGTATCGTAGCCGTTTGGGAACTTCTCGATAAACTCATCCGCGTTTGCTGTTTTGCAAATGTCCTTGATCTCCTGAAGGTTAGCCTCTGGATTGGAGAATCGAATGTTATCTAAGATCGTACCGTCAAACAAGAAGTTATCCTGCAGCACTACTCCGAGATGCCGTCTATAGTCGCGAAGCTTTACCTCTTGCAGGTCGTGCCCATCAATTTTTATATTCCCTGATGTTGGCTGGATAAAATTAAGTACAAGGCTCAGTATCGTCGATTTCCCCGAGCCGGATGACCCAACGAGGGCAGTCGTTGAGCCATCCTCTGAGTGGAAATTAACGTTCTTTAAGACAGGCACGCCGGCATCGTATTCAAAGTTAACATTCTTAAATTCGAGCGTTCCGGCGACCATCGGCAGCGGGTCTTTATCGGCATCAGAATCGTCTTCGGTCTTCATCGACATGATCTCGCGGATGCGATCCAGACCAGCCAACGCCTCCGTGATCTGAGTTCCGATCGATGTAAGTTCAATGACCGGTATAGCGAGCAGGAACGTAAACGAAATATACATCAGAAAATCGCCTAGCGTCATTGTTTGAGCCTGAACCGCAGATCCACCGATCAGGATCATTACGACCGCTATTGCTCCAATAACTATTGATGAAAATGAGGAGATCGCTGAAACACCGGTAACTGATTTTGCAATGTTTCGAAACAACTTATGCGCACCGCGGGCGAACGAAAGCTCTTCGCGTTTTTCGGCAGTGTAAGCCTTAACGATACGAATACCGCCGAGAGATTCGGTCAGACGACCTGTAACATCACCGGTAATAACGTTTCGTTCACGAAAGACCGGTCGCAACATCTTAAACGCATACATCAGAGCCACGCCGAATACGATCAGCACCGCCATCGTCGCCGCTGTTAGTTTCCAGTTGAGATAAAAGAGAACACCGATAGAGATCGACGCCGTTACGATGCTTCCCAATAGTTGTCCAAGACCGGTACCGACGAGATTTCTGATCCCGTCGGCATCATTCATTATCCGCGAGATCAATTGTCCGCTTTGAGTCGAATCGAAATATGAGATCGGAAGTCGCTCAATATGCTTTTGAACGCGCATGCGCATATTTGTGATCGCAAGTTGAGCGGCGACACCTAGTATCTGTGAAAGAGCGAATCCGGTAATTCCCTGGATCAGTGTTGAAATGCCGATGGCGAGAGCGATCCATTTAAGCAGTTCAAACCGGCCGTTCGTAAATATCTCGTCGCCTATATACTTCGTCGATGCCGGCAAAACCATCCCGGAAAGCCTCGAGACCAGCATCAGAACACTGCCCAGCAACAACCGCCACCGTGCCCCCCACATTATCCGCCGAGCCTCAGCCCACGCACTCGAATAATCGACTTTCTTTTTCTTCTTGGAATCGACCATATTGTTTTAAGTCCTCAGTCTGATAACTGCGTCACGCAAAGTCAAACGCCCGTCCGTCTGCTGACAGCCAACTCATTTTCGATTAGAATCAGACATTAAACTTATGAAGCAAACATACATCAACCAACTAGCGGGTCATATCGGTGAGTCGGTCACGCTCAAAGGCTGGCTTTACAATTCGCGTTCGAGCGGGAAGCTTGTCTTTTTGCAATTACGCGACGGCACCGGCATTGTTCAATGTGTTGTCTTTAAGCCGAATAGCGAAGAGATCTACGACGCGGCGAATTCGCTGGGCCAAGAGAGCTCGATAATCGTCACGGGAACAGTGAAAGAAGACACACGATCGACTTTGGGTGTCGAACTTGACGTTACGGGGCTCGAAGTCGTTCAGAATTCACACGATTATCCGATCACGCCAAAGGAGCACGGCACCGAGTTCTTAATGGACAATCGCCATTTATGGATCCGATCTAAAAAACAACACGCTGTGCTGAAGATACGTCACACAGTGATAAAGGCGACCCGCGACTACTTCGACAATGGCGGATTTACACTTGCTGATACGCCCATATTCACGCCGGCAGCTTGCGAGGGAACGACGACTCTTTTTGAAGTCGATTATTTTGGCGATGATAAAGCTTATCTAACGCAGTCCGGACAGCTTTATAATGAAGCGACTGCGGCGGCGTTTGGTAAAAGTTACGCATTCGGACCGACATTTCGTGCAGAAAAATCCAAAACTCGTCGTCATTTGACCGAGTTTTGGATGGTTGAACCTGAGGTAATGTTTGCGGGTTACGAGAATATGATGGATCTCGGCGAAGGTCTGATCCTTTCCATTGTTGAACGGGTTTTGAACGACCGGCAAGAAGAGTTGAAAACACTCGAACGCGATACTTCCGTTCTTGAAGCGATAAACTCTCCGTTCCCGCGATTGCATTACGACGATGCCGTCAAGATGCTCAAGGAGGGCCACGCGAAGGGCGAGCTTGAAAATGATTTTGAATGGGGCGGCGATTTTGGTGCTCCCGACGAGACTTATCTTTCAACGCAGCACGGAAAACCGGTCTTCGTCCACCACTTCCCTGCCGCGATCAAAGGATTCTATTTCGAGGTCGATAAAGATCGCCCGGAATGTGCGCTCGGAATTGATCTACTTGCACCCGAAGGCTACGGCGAAATAATCGGCGGTGGCGAACGTGCGACTTCGCTAGAATATCTCGAGGAACAGCTAAAACTCCACAATCTGCCGCAGGAGACTTTCGAATGGTACCTCGACCTCCGCCGCTACGGCAGTGCCCCGCACGCCGGATTCGGCATGGGCATCGAACGCTGCACCGCCTGGATGGCAGGGATCGAACACGTGCGTGAGACGATTCCGTTTCCGAGGATGCTTTATAGGTTGAGACCATAGGAAAGATTATGTTCATTCAGAGAATTTTTATTACCTCTATTTTCAGCCTGATATTTACAGGAGCGGTTTGGACACAGGATGATTGGCATACCTACCCATTTCGTGAATTATCTGTATTGGTGGGCCAAGAGGAAACGTTATACCAATCAAATGATCGGAAGGGTGAGATTGTTATTTCCGCCAGGCCATTTCCTGCCAAAACCAGATTAGTATTTACCGGCTCTAAGAGGGCCATAGCGGGTCATACAAAGAATTTTATTAGGATATGGTTTGAGACGCGAGGTGTTCCCGTCGAGAAAGCGGACCTGTTAGTCGATGAATTCTTGTTCAAAGAGAAGGACAAAGAACACTGGATTCCCGTACTTAAGTCCGTCACGCCGTCGATGGAGAATAGCCTAAAACCGGGCGATGAAATAATCGCTTATTATTTCTACCTTGGCGGATTCAACGGAAAAGCACTTAATTCAAAGCGTTCAACTAAAGAAACGTCAACTGAACCAACTATTGAGGGTATTCGATGGATTTTTACGGTCGAAAAGTTTGAAAAGCCTAACGGCGAATTTAAGATTCAAAGTCTTGCGGGAGTTATAGAATCTAGCACCGAAGCTGCTCTGAAGGCCGATGACATCTGGTACTATCCGAGCAATATAAAAACAAAAGTGAAAGTAAGGTTTACGGGCGACGTTCGCGAAGTTGCGGGCAAACGAAAACGGCTACGGGACCTTTGGTTTGATAGGATGGGCTTTTCGGAAGGTGCGTCGGGGCTTATGCAGTTCGAGGCTAAATTTATAGAAGACGGCAAAGAATATTGGATTGCAGTTCGAAATCGCACCCTTGAGCAGATGCAAGAAAATGTGAAGAAAGATGAAAGTCTTTATCTGAACTCGATTTTAGCGGGTGGAATAAAAGATAAAGGAAAGATCGATTGGTTCTTCGTCGCGGGCGAGTATTCAACCTTCTAATATCTATTCTTTATATGTCAACATACGCAGCCAAAATCACTTGGAAGAGCGATTCGCCGGAGACTTTTACTATGAACCGCTACACTCGCGGGCATAAGTGGGAGTTTGACGGCGGGGTGACGGTTCCGGCTTCGTCTTCGCCGCAGGTTGTGCCGAGGTTTTCGGTTGAGGCGGCGGTCGATCCTGAGGAGGCTTTGGTTGCTTCGGTTTCTTCGTGTCAGATGCTTTCTTTCTTGTGGGTCGCAGCGAAAGCTGGTTTTAACGTCGAGTCTTACGAAGACAATGCTGATGGCTTAATGGCTACGACCGATGCGGGCAAACAGTGGATCTCGAAGATCACGCTCGACCCACAGATCGTTTGGATCGGCGATCCTCCTACAGCCGAGCAACTTTCAGCAATGCATCACGAAGCCCATGAAGTTTGCTATATCGCGAATTCGATAAAATCTGAGATAATAATCCACGGAATATAAAAGAAGAGA
>JAYSZT010000324.1:0-6622 GCA_043737915.1 Acidobacteriota bacterium | reverse complement strand
GTCATGCGGCTGCTCCAAAGCGGTTATCGCATAGCAGTCGCTACTCGGCCATTGAATGCAGGCGGACGCAATTACAAACGCGGAACGTTCGTCATCCGAGTCTCGCGCAACCCTGAATCGCTTCACGACGTGATCGCGAAATTATCGCGAGAAATGGGCGTTACCGTCACCTCCGTTAACTCCGGTTTCTCAGAGGAAGGCGATACCAGCGTCGGCGGTGAAGCAGTAATTTCTCTACGCCAGCCAAAGATCGTGATCGCAGCAGACGAAGGTGTCGGCCAGGAATCGTACGGTTCGATCTGGTGGACATTTGACAAGCACGGAATAAAATTCACGCCAATGACGATCGCCACGATCAAAGGCGGCGGCCTTAAGGATTACAACGTTCTCATCTTGCCTGACGGAGCAGCCGGCAGGTACGCGAGTGCCTTCGGAAGCGGCGGAATCGCAGCTTTGAAGGAGTTCGCAGCCGGCGGAGGAACCGTGGTTACGATCAGCGGAGCCTCCGTTTTCGCTGCCCTGAAAGATAGCGGTTTGACCACTTCAAGACTGGTCGGCAGCGACGAGGACGAGGAAAAAGGTAAGATCCCTGAGGATAAAAAAGATCCCGATGTCACCCCGACGCCCAAACCCGGAGAAAAAACCTCACAGACACCGCCCGTCGTAGTTACATCAGACCGGACCGAAGGGATCGCCCCGAGTCTTCCCCCGATCGCTTCGCCGTCGGCAAATGCTAACAAGGTTCCGGAGGCGCTTCCTGGATCGATAATGCGGGCAACGGTTGACCGCACGACGTATCTAACTTACGGGGTCGACCGCACCGAATTACCGGTGTTAATGGCGAGCGGTTACTTTTTTAGATATTCCAAAGAAGGCACGAATGCCCTGGTTTTTGACGCCGCTCCCAAAAAGCCACTGACGATTTCCGGTTTCGTCTGGGAAGGCAACACCGAGCGTTTACTCAAAGGAACGGCATACGTTATCGACGAATCGATGGGCAGCGGCCATATCGTCCTGTTTGCCGAAGATCCGTTCTTCCGAGGCATGACTCGGGCGAACACGCGTCCGTTCTTTAATTCGATATTGTTCAACGGAATATTTTAGTTCAATTTGAACGTCGATGATCGAGAGGAAGCGGATTGGAAATCAGTTATTTTCTGCAATTCGTTCGTTGAGAAAATCTTATGTTTACAGTCAAGGCGGGTTATAGCAGTGATATTGAGATCAGGTCGAGCATCGATAAGGTGCGCGAGTTTTTCCTGAATATGACCAATTTCGCCGAGCTGATGCCCGGCGTCGAACAGATCCACACCGACGCTAAGGGAATTGCTCACTGGAAGGTTCAGGCGGAGGTGCCGGTCGTCGGACAAATGCTGCAAAAATTTGCTCTCGAGCTTGCCGAAAACAGCGAAGACCGCGTCGAATGGTCTCCTCTTAGAACCGAGGCGGAGAACTTCCTGCGGTACTCCGCCGATTTTATCGAAAAGGCGAAAGGCGTAACTCTCGTTCACTTTTCCCAGGCAGTCGAACTTCGCCGTAAAAAAGCAGGTGATCTCCACTCTCTCGCGTGGCTCGCCGGCGAATCTCTCATCTCAAACGAAATGACTAAAAGCGTCGCGAAAATGATCAAAACATTCATCGAGCGGGCGAAGGAAAAGTTGGAGAAATGAGATTCGTTGTCTAAGTGATCGCTCCGCCGTCCACTATCACGACTTCCCCGCTCATAAAGCTATTTCTATCTGAGGTCATGAAGGCAGCGTATTCAGCTAGCTCTTCCGGTCGGCCGACACGGCCTTTAGCGACCCAGAAGTCGTGCATTTGGAGAAGGCGTTCGGGTAAGGTGTGGCCGAGATCGGTATCAAAGATGCCGGCGGCGATCGCGTTGACGGAAATTCCGAAATTCGCGGCTTCGCGCGACAGGCATTTAGTAAAGCCGATCATCGCGGCCTTCGACGTGGCGTAATGTACCGATGTCGGCAAGCTGCGAATGGCTCCGACGGACGTAATATTCAGGATCGATCCGGCTCTCTCGCGGATCATTTGTTTGTAGAAAGGCTTGGTGACGGCGAAAAGGCTGCCGACGTTTGTATCAACGACCCAATCCCACGATTTGTCCGTCGTCGTCGCGAAATTGTCCGGTTTGTTGACCGCCGCGTTATTGACCAAAACATTGATCGAGCCCCACGATTCTTTGATCTCACGGGCAATGTGTTTCATCCCCACGCGATCGGTAACTGATACTTTGAAAGCCAACGCCCGACGCCCGTGAGCCTCGATCTTTGCCTTAACTTCTTCGGCCAGATCGTCGCGAGAGTGGTAATTAAACGCAACATCCGCGCCTTCGCGGGCGAACACTTCGCAGATCGCGGCACCGATCCCCCGCGTCCCGCCTGAGACAAAAGCTCGTTTTCCTTCCAGTAAAAGACTCAATTAATAATTCTCCGTCTCATCTAACGAGATGATTTTCCAAATAGAAAGGTTAATGAAATCGAGTGAATGAGACAAGCGCCGAAGTATAAAAAAGGACGTCAGGCCGCCGCCCGCATCGACGTGAACGGGTGCGGGAGCAGGGCATTTATTTCCCGGATTATCTCGTCTGTCGAATTAGGCATCGTCATCCCGGCCGTCGCCGCCCTCATTCGCGAATAGTCGCCGTTATCGATCAGCAGGTTCTGGATAGTTGGCACAATGTCGGTCGAACGGCGAAGCAGAATGCCTGCACCACGCCTTTCGAGCAAACTTACGGTTCCGGCCTCCTGCGGCATCGGGGCAGTTGTAGCATCCGCGATGATCGGCAGGCGGCACGCGAGAGCCTCAAAGGTGGTGAGGCCGCCGAGTTTCGACACCATCACATTCGCCGACTGCATCAGTTTTTCGATCTCATCCGAATAGCCGATTACCTTGACCGGGAATTTCGCCGATCTCGCTATCTCCTCCGCCTCGAGCCTTAGTTCTTCATTTTTTCCCGCAAGAAATATCGCCTGAACGTCGAGTTCACCGCGGACCAGTTCTCGAAAGATCTGCGGAATATTACCGCCGCCTACCCAACCGGCATTCACGAAAACCGTAAATTTGTCCGGATCAAGACCATAGAAACGCCGAGCGTCCTGGGCGACTTTTTCGTCAACTTCGCGAAATTTCGGATTCACCGGCATACCCGAAATCTTGATCTTTTCGGGTGAAACTCCGTAATCGATCAGCTGGTCACGGGCATCTTCGTTTGCCACCAGATAAAGTGATACATCATCACACGCCCAGCCTTTCCAAAACCCGTAACATGGATCAGTCACAACAGTTACTAGCGGAACCTGATCTTGCAGTTTAAGTTCTTTGAGGATTCGAGCGAGAATATGTTGGGTTAACGGATGAACACTTACGACCACGTGCGGGCACCATTTTTCGAAGTGATCGCGGACGTATCCGATACACCGCCTCATGAAAAACTCGCGCGTCTCCGGACGAACCCGATTGATGACCCAGTAGAGATACTTCATCCAGTGCTGCTTATTTTTCAGCACCCAATTGTAAACATTTACGAGTTTGTCGGTGACGTGATGAGACTCCTCGACGGCTTTGATGACGCGAACGACCGGCGACGAACCCTTCCAAAATTTCTCCAATCCGTCCGAAATAGCGGCGGCGGCACTACGGTGCCCGCCGCCGGTATCGGAAGATAAGATAAGAATTTTGGGAGTGCTATTCGACATTTGGGAGGCTCATCTATGCCTTCAAGGCCACTTCTCTTGCCGCCAAAAATGCCGCTTCTTTCGAAGCCTTTTTCATCTGACCTTCAAGCTTTTTGATCTTGACGAGATGGCCGGCATTGAATGGCAACGAAGGGTAAAAGCAATTCGATTCGTGAGTACAGAAACATCCGGCACCCGCCTCTTTCCGGCGTTGTTTCATCAGGTCTGTCTTCCAAGCCGCCTGAAAATCCCATTCGTAGTCGCGAAGGTTTAAGACGTCATCTTTATTCTCGCACGACGAAAGTGCTCCGTTATCGTAAATGACCGCTCCGGCACTGCCGGCGTAACACTTAAGCTGGGCCTTGTTTTCCTCTTTTGTTTTCGCAATGAGATCGTGCATATAAATGTCGATCGCTGCTTTGAAAAATCCGGAGTCGCCGCCGTAATTATTCTTCAGTGCGGCACTCTTCGTGTCTTCAAGGATCATCTGCGAAAGCTGGGCATATCGTTTATGGTCAAAATTCAACTCATTTGGATCTGCCGACGGCGGACGAATGTAATTGATGTTCACCTTGTCCGGTTTGAGATCGTATTTGAGAAAATCGTACCAATCAAAGATCGTATCTTCGTTGGAATGCATAACGCAGGTGCAGGTCTGAATATCGAGCTTCGGATACTGCTCTTTCTTCATCTGCTGCAAGGTGCGGGCCGTGTGGATCGCTTTATCCCAGCTGCCTTCTTTGCGGCGGATCTTCTCGTGGGCGTCCTTCATTCCGTCGATGCCGAGGGCAACGCTGACGTTCAGATTAGGGCATTCGTCCATTATCTGAGCAACGTCCGGGAAGATTCGCGGGTGGATCTGGCCGTTTGACATCAGATAAACCGCGTCGAGCTTGTTGTTCTCGTAAAACGCGCGAACGATCTGCGGCAGGTCTTTTCGGGTGAACGGTTCGCCACCGGCAAGCACAAGCACGCCTAGATTGCCGCCTAAAGTTTCAGAGATCTTGGCAATCTCGTCTGTCTTCATCTGCAGCTTTTTACGCGGTCGGTCATCGAGTTCCTCGGTGAAAAAACAGTGCGTACACCGCATATCACAAACGCTCGTAACCAAAATATTAAGAAACACGGGCGAGATCGGCTGTCCGACCAAAATGCTCGCATACCTTTTGAAGATCTCTTTTGTTGCAAAATCCATTTTCTATCCTCTAATCGGGCCTCGCTGGTTTAGATGCCGGCACACGAGGCCACGTTACAATTTATCTCATTTGCCTACTTTAGAGCAACAGCGTAGTGCGAGTAGAATAGAGCTATGTTCCGCAGAGTTTACCTTGATAACAGTGCAACTACGGCGGTCGATCCGGCCGTGGTCGAGGCAATGCTGCCCTACCTGACGGGCAAGTTCGGTAATGCCTCGAGCATCCATTTCTTTGGTCAGGAGGCTCGGGCAGCCATCGATCGAGCTCGCCATCAAGTCGCGGACCTGATAAATGCTCGCCCGAACGAGATCATTTTCACCTCCGGCGGCACGGAATCTAACAATTTAGCGGTCCGCGGCCTCATCGAGGCTCGCCGCAACCACGGCGACGCCCCGCAGCATATCATCACCTCCGCGATCGAACACTCCGCTGTCAAGAGCGTCTGCAAAGACCTCGAGGCATCAGGTTGCGAAGTCACCTACCTGCCGGTTTACGAAGGCGGAGTCGTACGCCTCGCCGACGTTCAGGCATCCATTAAAGAAAATACAGTTTTGATCTCCGTGATGACCGCAAATAACGAGATCGGGACGATCCAGCCGGTCGAGGAGATCGGAAAGCTCGTCCGAACTCTGCGCGAGAGCGGTCAAAAGATATGGTTCCATACCGACGCAGTTCAGGCGGCGGGCAAGAACTCGATCGATGTCGAGGCGACGCAGTGCGATCTATTATCTCTCACCGGGCACAAGATCTACGCTCCGAAGGGAGTCGGTGCTTTGTACATCCGGCGCGGAACGAGGCTTCATTCCCAAAACATCGGCGGCCGTCAGGAACGGGGCATTCGCGGCGGCACCGAGTCAGTTCCGAATATCGTCGCTTTCGGCAAAGCCGCCGAAATGGCAAAGTCGGAACTTACGGCCACCGCTCAACACTTGCAAAGTCTGTTAACGAAATTCGAAAGCGAGGTCGGTGAACGTGTTTCCGATATTGTTTTCAACGGCGAACGGGATTCGCGCCTGCCGAATATTTCAAATGTTTCGTTTCGCAACGTCGAGGGCGAGGGCTTGCTCATCAATCTCGACATGCAGGGCATCGCTGTATCGACCGGTTCGGCCTGCTCGTCCGGTTCACTCGAGCCTTCGCCGGTCATTCGTGCACTTGGTCACGACGACGAACTCGCCCGCACCGCCATCCGGTTCAGCTTTGGCAAGGACAATACCGTCGCCGACGTCGATTATCTGCTCGACGTTCTTCCAAAGGCGGTCGAAAGCCTTAGAAAGTTATCGCCTAGCGGTTCAAGCCAAAATTAGTAGCAAACACGGAAAAGAAAACAGCCCACCGATCT
The DNA here is from genome assembly GCA_043737915.1 of Acidobacteriota bacterium. Taxonomy (GTDB): domain Bacteria; phylum Acidobacteriota; class Blastocatellia; order Pyrinomonadales; family Pyrinomonadaceae; genus OLB17. The sequence goes on along the minus strand of JAYSZT010000324.1, from coordinate 398 downwards.
CTCGGCGAACTGTTTTCTTTGTGGGACCCCCCCGGCGTGAACTTTAAGGGATTTTTAACTAGCCAGCGACGATGATGCCGCAATTTACAGGTGCTTCTTCAGTTGCTCCGGCGACTATGATTCCCGTGAATCCTGCGACGATTATGCCGGTGAAACCAGCAACGATGATGCCCGTCAGGCTTTTCGTTGTTTCGACACAAGGCTCTGATTTGGTGGTGTCATCGGAAACGCCTGCGACGATGATGCCTGCGTTTGCGAAAGTTGCTCCCATCATCATGATGGCTGCGAGTGTGAAGGTTGTGATTACTTTTTTCATTTTATTTTGTCTCCCTTAAACTATTTTTCTGCTTGCCCTGCGGCTTTCTTCCGCTGTCCTTATTACAACCCTCGTGCCAAAG
>JAYSZT010000323.1:0-14334 GCA_043737915.1 Acidobacteriota bacterium | reverse complement strand
CCCCATCTCTACACAATTGAGTTTTATCACGAAAATCAGATTTTCCTTGATTTCAATTTCAGTTTTGGTATAGCCTTGATGCACACTGAATGAAGATTCATTCATAGCGTTTTTCTATGTCCAGACCGAAGAGATCAAAATCGACCCAGCGCGCGGTCGTCTCCGACAAACGTGAGGCGATCCTGCGTGCCGCAACGAAGGTATTTGCCGGAAAGGGCTATTTTAATTCAAAGGTTGCCGATATCGCCGGTGAAGCCGGAATCGCCGACGGAACTGTCTACCTTTATTTCAAGAGCAAAGACGAAATACTACATTCGATCTTTGACCGTGCGATGGACGATTTCATCGCGGAGGGCGTGCAGGAACTCGCCAAGGTTGACGGACCGGTAGAAAAGCTGCGACGCATCGCACAGCTTCACCTCGGTCGGCTCGGTGGGGATCGTGATATGGCGATCGTTTTTCAGGTGGAGCTGAGAGGATCAACAAAGTTCATGCAGGAGTTTTCCGCCGCCGGATTCGCGAAGTATCTGGATGTGATCCGCGAGGCGGTCGACGAGGGTCAGAGATCGGGAATATTCCGCAATGATATTAAACCGATAATCTGCGCGAAGATCCTGTACGGGGCTCTAGACGAGATGGTAACGAACTGGATCCTATCGAAGCGTCCGTATCCGCTCGATCCGATGGCTGACGAAGTTCTAAAGATATTTTTTGGGGGAATGCTACTCAAATGACGCAAACCGCCGAACACCTATCAATCATAAGCGACGCCGCGAGAGCGACCGAAACGCCGACGACGCTCGCTGAACTTTTTCTCATTGCGGCCGAGAAACACACCCGGCATGACGCACTCAATTACAAACGAAACGGCTCGTGGCAACATATTTCGTCCGACGAGATCATTGATCGGGCTGAGAATATTGCCCTCGGCCTTTATTCGATAGGCCTCAAAAAAGGAGACCGGGCGGCTATCCTCGCCGCGAATTCGCCCGAGTGGACCTTGTCCGATGCGGGATGCCAGTTCGCGGGCGTGATCGATGTGCCGATCTACACGACGCTCACCCCCGATTCGGTTGCGTATATTATCAACGACTCCGGCTCGAGCGTCTTTTTTCTACAAAACAAGGATTGCTACGATCGAATCCGGACATCACTGGCAACGTGCTCTTCTATCGAGACGCTGATCTTTTTCGACCTTGAAGGTATCAATGATGAAAATGCGATCTCTCTCAGCGAACTCGAATCTCGCGGAGCAAAGCTGAAGGAAGAACAACCGCATGCGATCGCCGAGTTGGTCGCTGCTGTTTTACCGTCCGACATCTGCACCCTGATCTACACCAGCGGCACAACCGGCGAACCGAAAGGTGTGATGCTGACGCACGGAAATATCGTTTCAAATGTCGTCGACGCGGGCGAAAAATATGATTTTGCGGGGCCTGACACCTCGCTGTCGGTATTGCCCCTTTCCCATGTTTTCGAACGCGGAGGGATGTACGTCTACATCACGCACGGCATGGCCGTTTACTATGCCGAATCGATAGATAAAGTGCCTGAAAATCTACAGGAGATCAAACCGACGATCTTTATCGGAGTGCCTCGGATATTTGAAAAGGTTTATGAAAAGGCTCGATTGACGGCGTCACGTTCGAGCCAGATCCGAGGAAAAATATTTGATTGGGCGATCGATGTTGCCAAGGAGTTCGCGAGCCTTGCCGAAGACGGAAAGCCGATCTCGATGGCTTTGTCGGCGAAACACAATCTGGCAGACAAGTTGGTCTATTCGAAGCTCCGTGATTTCTTCGGTGGAAATCTTCGATTTTGCATCACCGGCGGTGCGGCTTTGTCCGATGATATCTATCTGATATTTACCGGAGCTGGTATTCGGATCATGCAGGGATACGGCCTGACAGAAACGTCGCCGGTCATCTCATCGAGCAATCCCGTAAATGTACGCGTCGGTAAGGTCGGAAAGGCGATCAAAAATGTTCGGATCCGAATCGCGAACGACGGTGAGATCGAGGTTTCAGGACCGAACGTAATGCTCGGATATTATCATAAAGAGCAGGCGACCAAAGACGCATTTACCGATGATGGATGGTTTAGAACGGGAGATATCGGCACGATAGACTCCGATGGTTACTTGAAGATAACCGACCGGAAAAAAGAGTTATTCAAGACCTCCGGCGGTAAATATATTGCACCCTCGCCGATCGAGCAGATGATAAAAGGTTCGAGATTCGTGAATCAAGTGGTGCTTGTTGGGAATGAGCGAAAATTCCCGGCAGCTCTGATCGTGCCAAATTTTGAGATGCTGGCGTCTTACGCCGAATTGAAAGGTTTGGATATAAAGTCGCCGTCCGAGTTCTGCTCACATAAACGAATTATTGACCTCTTGGAACGCCAGGTTGCGTCAGTCACAACTAACCTTTCGCAGTATGAAAAAGTTAAAAAAATCGCTTTACTCGAAAATGAACTTACCGTTGAAGGCGGCGAGCTGACACCAACCTTGAAAGTAAAACGCCGTGTTGTCGACGAAAAATACCGATCGGTGATCGACGCTCTTTACACGACGGAAACGTGAACCTAATATAGAATTCGCGTTCCCACTCCGCCACTTAGACTGCTGACGCCTGATCTCGCGGCACCCGCGACAACCTCTAGAATGGTCTGCCCGATGCTCTTCTTCGATTTATCTACCTCGACGATGTCATATGGTTCGAGCATTATGTCTTTTTGCTCGCCTTTTTTTATTAGATCGTAATTTGCCGTAAGAATATCGCGATCCTTTGAGTTGGATTTAAGACGGTAAATTTTAATATCTTTCGTCTTGGCTTCTCGGCGGACGCCGCCTATTTTCGCTATTGCCTCGGTCAGCGAAAGCCCGCCTTCTTTCAAATAAATTCCCTGCGGAGCGACAACCTCTCCGGTTATATAAACCGGTGATGCTTTTTGCACGACGATAACGTCGCCCGGATAAATGGTCGGGTTTGCTTCGTCTTTGCCCGATCGCACACTGCTCAGGCTATATAGACGCGAGGGCACGTCGCCGGCGACGTTCGAATCCGGTTTCCAGTTACTGTCCGCATCTCCATCATTGCAGATCGGCGGTTGTGTCCGAAAGATCTGGATCATTCCGCCGGCCTCATCGGTTACACCACCCGCTCCGGCGAGTAATTCTACAAGTGTCGCCTTTCTCATCAAAATGACCTGTTCGGGCTTGCGCACTTCGCCGTAGATGGTTGCTGGCGGACGGCTTTTTCTCTCCGTAACACGAACGGCAATTTGCGGACTCCGAAGATATTTTCCGAGCAAAGCTGTTATATCCGTGCGAAGTTCACGCTCAGAACGGCACTTTGCGATCAATGGCTTATCAAAAAAGGGAACTTCGATCTTTCCGTCTTCATCAACGGTAGCGACAAAATCGAATTGAGGTTCACCCAACACTTTGCCGGTTATCTCATCCCCGGGGCCAACCATATATCCTTTCTGAGAGACAGTTCCAGTTGGAACATCCTGTGCGGAAACTCCGACCATTGTGGCGACCATTAACAATAAACAAGATATGAACTTCAATTTCATTACAAAAAACCTCTTCCCCGCTTTGATGCCAAAATAGTATAACTCAATGCGCTATTTGTTTTAATTCTTTTTGCCGGCTTGATTGCGAGTAGAAAGATATTCGCATCAAACGCATCTGTTGCGTCCGTCCGGTCGACACATTTGGCGGTCAATAACAATTGAAGTCGTCTACCGGTATGCTACACTTTGCTGTGTCCTTACGCATCTTATCGCGTTGCCTGCTTCGGTATGGGATCTAGCGAGCAGTTGGTCGAATGCGTTCGGCTCATCTACCGAAAATCGCGGTTAGAATCGTTCAAACGTCCGTCTATAATTACTTTCGCCGATCCGAAAGTAGTTCCCAACTGAGACACGATTAATTTATGAAAAGGCTGAAAACTCTATTTCTTCTTCTTTTCGTCTTTCCGCTATTCGTCGGTGCCCAGACGCTCGATGACAAGCTAAAAGAGATCGACGATTACGCTAATACAGTTATTTCAACCTGGAAAGATTCAGGTGCGGGAATGGCAATTGCCGTTGTGAAGGACGACAAGGTCGTATTGCAAAAGGGTTATGGTGTGCGCGAACTCGGCAAGCCGGAAAAGGTGGACGAGAATACGATATTTGAGATCGCCTCAAACTCGAAAGCATTCACGACCGCGAGCCTCGCGATTCTCGTCGACGAGAAAAAGCTTAGTTGGAACGACAAGGTCTCGAAATATCTGCCCGATTTTCAGATGTACGATCCGTGGGTGACGAACGAACTTACGGTTCGCGACCTAGTTACACATCGCGTCGGGCTAGATACATTTAGCGGCGATCTGCTTTGGTTCAATACGACCTATTCGATGGACGAACAGTTGAAGCGAGTCCGTTACCTCAAGCCCGTGTCGAGCTTTCGCTCGCGTTACGGCTACCAGAATCTGATGTTTGTCGCCGCCGGCAAGATCGTTGAGAAGGTTTCCGGCAAATCTTGGCCTGTTTTTGTAAAAGAGCGGATCATGAACGAAATAGGCATGACGCGTTCGACGACCAGTATCAACGCACTGCCCGAAAACGTCGCTCGCGCTCATAACGAATCGGGCGGAAGGCTTCGTGTTTTGCCCCAGATCAAGGGTGCCAATTACGAAGGAGCTTACGGTGCTGTTGGCGTCAACGCATCGGTCGCAGACCTGTCGCGTTGGATACGTCTACAGCTCGGTCGAGGTACATTTGAGGGCAAAAAGATATTTTCAAGCGAACAATCGAACCAAATGTGGCAGCCGAATATTATGATGCCGCTCTCTGAAAACGCCATTAAGGCAAATCCAACACGGCATTTTAACGCGGTCGGAATGGGCTGGTTTCTATATGATTATTACGGCCGAAAGATCGTCAATCACAGCGGCGGCCTCGACGGAATGCTGTCATACACGGTGCTCATTCCAGAGGAAAACACCGGCTTTGTAGTGTTAACAAATAGCGAATCACCGGCGTTTATCGTAATGATGAACAAAATACGCGACGTCATAGTGGACGCTCCAAAACGCGACTACATTGCCGAAGCCGTTAAGCAGGTCGCGGACGGTAAGGCCGCAACCGCCGAAGAAATGAAAAAGGTTGATGCGGCGCGAATTCCAAACACAAAACCATCACTCAAGCTTTCTGATTACACCGGTAAATTCACCGACAAAATGTATGGCGACGTCACGATCGCAGAGGAAAACGGAACGCTCGTGATGCGAATGTTGCCGACACCCGGCTTCGTCGCCGACCTCGAACATTGGCATCTGGACACGTTTCAGATCAAATGGCGAGAGTCCACCGGCTATAACTTTCCCCGGGGTTTCGCGACATTTCTCATCGACAAAGACGGCGTTTCTGATCGGCTGACCCTAGACCAACCGAACAACGATCTTTGGTTCTATGAGCTGGATCTAAAACGGGTAAAATAGAAGAACGGTTTGATATAGTCGTAGTAGCAGTAAGATAATACGGTCCTACTCGACAAAATTGCACTAGATGTGTCAGAATTCCGTTTCAATTAATACTTTATTATTGAAAGAGCAGTTAACAGGAGATTTTTAATTTAGATGTCAGAAGAAGCAGTACAGGCAGTCGAGGTTACAGATGCACCAGTAGCACCAGCCGAGGCAGCAGTAGAAGAGAAAACAGAAACGGTTGCGGCCGCACCTGAAACACCGGCAGAGCCGGAAGATGTTTCGTATCAGGCTGTCGAAAAGGAAGGAACGGTTACGGCGATCTGGGAAATGCAGGGGCAAAAGCATCTGCGTACGATTGATCCGCGTTCGCACGAGGGCAAACAGATCCTCGCTCTTTTCGAAACCGCCGCGTAAGAACCGTTTTCGTAAGCGACACTACACGAAGATAAACGAATCATATTCGTTGGTTTTCGTGTTTTTTAGCGCCCTGCTAATAGCCCTGTGATTTGATGTTCAGGATCCAGCATCTCGCGGCCGTTGTATTCGCGGACAGGTACAATTCCCAGACCGGCGGACGTAAGATAGATCGCATCGGCACTATCCAATACCTCAATTCCTGCCTCGACCTCGCGGCAATCGATCCTTTCTAGTACAAATTCCCGCGTCGTCCCCGCCAGACAGCCGGTCGCGAGGCTCGGCGTAAATAGCTCACCACCTTTCAACCAAAACACATTGGCCATCGCCGCCGAAGTGACCGAACCAAAATCGTTTACCCGAACCGCCTCGTGGAATCCGCGCGTCTTCGCGTCCTCAACCGCCATTAGGTTCTCAAGGTAATTACACGACTTAACACCGGAGAGCGGCGAGCGGGAATTGACCGGGAATGGAGAAACGGTGAGTGTGAAGTTATCGGGAATGGCTCGATTTTCCCCAGCGATTATTTTAAGTGTTGTTTTTGCGTCCGCGGGTTCCGAATCCGGCCAGATGGCGGCATTTTGTTGGTCAGCGAAAGTTAATCGAGCACGTCCATTAGAGATCCCGGCCTCTGCTATTCTCTGACGTAGTTCTTCCAATACGGATCCTTGTGAAAACCCCACCAGATCGATTCCGATCGTTTCAGCATTCGTGATCAGTTTTTGCCAATGTTTTGCCCACAGAAACGGCCCGCCCGACACGATCGATACCGTCGTAAAAATGCCTTTGCCGTACAAAAAGATGTTGCTGTTTTCGGACATTAATACTAGGGAAGTTTGAGGTTGATGAGACTCTCTTCCTCGGGTCTCAAATCTACTTTTAGAATGGATCGGAGCAACAATAGAGAAAAGATGAAGGTCGGAATAAAATGCCAGAACGCACAAAAAGTAGCATGTCGGTTCCCCACGACTGTCTGATCTTGACAAAATTTTCCCCAGGATCTTTATACCAATCGCTTATCCATACGATGAGAATTATTGTACTGGCAATCACGTTAAATCCTATTAGTGACCCGAAAACCATCTTCTTGATTCTCGACTTTAGATCGACAGCCAGAACCGCCATCAATGGAATATAGATCCCGAAGAATTCTACGAGCACAAACATGAAAAACCACACAAAGTTTCCGTGACCGCCGCCTGTGATGAGCATCGTCCAGAAACCGTAGACAAGCGCATACAGCAGTCCGACAGCTCCGGCGATGATTCGTTTGATGGTTAATGAGGCCATTTGGGCTAATGACTCGATGCGTATTCCGGCTCAATCACTGATCGCGACCCGGCCTTTTTTATCGTGACAAAACTCGCTAACCAAGTTCACAAAGATGTCGCTTTGTTCTTCGGGTGGGACGTGGCCGCAGTCTTTTAGGACGACGAAGCGGGAGTTTAAGATCTCTTCGTGCAGTTTGTAGCCGTTTTTGATCGGGATCACTTTGTCTTCTTCGCCCCAGATTATCAGGGTTTGTTGATTGATCAAATGAGCATCTTCCTCGAGACGGTTCGCGTCCCAGTTTCGGGATGTCGCGAGTAGTGAGTGATGGCCGTCTGCGGCGCTCAGTGGGCGAAGGATCGAGTCGATCCGCTCATCTGTGATCATCGAGTGATTAACTTTGGCGAGCGTCTCGCGCATTCGGAGGCGCATCAAGTATCTTGAGTCGAATACGAAAGGCGTTAGAACCTCGCCGACACCTCGGATCGCGGCGAGTTTTAAGATCGTTCGATCCTTGACGTCGTCGTTACAGACGGCATCAACGAGCACGAGTTTCTCGACCGCCTCCGGATTGTCGAGCGTTACGTTTAGAGCGACCGCTCCGCCGTACGAATTGCCGACGAGCGTCGCCCGGCCAATGCCGAGTCGGTTCATAAATCGAGAAACCATTCGTGCCTGCGACTGGATCGAATAGTCAAACCAACCCGGTTTCTCCGAATAACCGAATCCGATCAGGTCGACCGCGATCACGCGAAACCCGGCATCCGCGAGCATCGGTGCGACCGTTTTCCAAACGTAGACCGACGCCGTGTAGCCGTGGATCAGGATCAATGCCGGCTTTGTGGCCTCGCCGAATTCCTGATAATGCACACGGGCTCCGTCGACGTTTACGAAATGCGAGCGTTCTGAGTGGGCGACCTCGTTCGACACATCTTCCCAATTCACAGTCGCGTCACGAGTCAATAACTTTACGGCCACCGCCGCTCCAATCGCTCCACCGATCGCTAACGCAAGATTTCTTTTTTTCATAGCCTTTTGAGTTTATACCAAAACAACCTTTGGCTGGATAAATTTTTCGGCCGCGTTGAAAAATCCGATCGCGATCAGCTCACCGCCTTCTTCTATCATTCTTATTGGTTCGCCGTCGTGGAGGTTTAGCGTCGGAGTTCGCGTCAGTAGACCGTTTCGCGTCTTGTCGACGCGATCTTCGGGCAATACGAATTCGCCCATATGCGACACCGCTTTGTTCATCGGGATGAGAGGCGTCGTCGGATCTTCTAACATTTCTAGTTCCTCAAGCGTAATACTTAAATCAATGCCAAATTCTCCTGCGGCGGTGCGCCTCAGTTCAGAAAGATGAGCACCGGTGCCGATCTTGCGACCAATGTCCTCGGCGAGTGTGCGGATGTATGTCCCGGCAGAGCATTTTACTTTGATCGTTGCGGTCTCGATGCTTAAGCTTAAACCACGCGCTACCGCAGGTGGTTCTGACAAGGCGAGATCGTGGATCGTGAGAATTACTGGTTTTCGCTCGACGGTTTCGCCTTTGCGCGCGAGTTCGTAGAGTTTTTTGCCGTCCATTTTCTTTGCAGAATACATCGGCGGCGTTTGCTGGATCTCGCCGGTGAATTCAGGCAAAGCACTTTCGATTTGAGCGGCGGTTGGTAAATCCGCATTCGTGACCGTCGGCGTTCCGGTCCGGTCGCCGGTGTCAGTTTCGAAGCCGAATCGGACCAAAGCCTCGTATTCTTTCACATCTTTATCCAAAAACCGGGCAAGCCGCGTCGCCTGACCGACGAGCACGACCATCACGCCGGTAGCAAATGGATCAAGCGTTCCGGTATGGCCGACGCGTTTTGTTTTGAGAATTCGTCGCACCCGCGACACGACATCATGCGATGTGATTCCGGCCGGTTTGTCCACGATGAGAATGCCATTCATAATACTTTCGAATCTCCCGATTCTATCAGGTGGAAAGCAGATGTGGCGAAAACGATTCACAACGGTTGACGAAACAAAGCGCGTGATCAAAGACGCCGAACGTTCCCGCGAGCGAACGATGAACCGTGCCGTTAAGCTTTTGGCCGCCAAACCGCGTTCGATCCTCGAGCTTCGCGAGCGGCTGCTCGAAAAGCTTTGGACAAATGATGAGATCGTCGATCGCGTGATCGAGAAACTGAAAGAGTACAAATACCTCAACGACGAACAGTTCGCCCACGACCTCGCACTTTCCCAATTGCGTCAAAAACCGCAGGGAAAACGCCGTCTCCAGCAAACAATGTCGCGGAAAAAGCTGGATAAGGACGTTGTAAATACCGCAATCGCTGACGCCTTCGAAAAAATACCCGAGGATGAACTGATCGACCTCGCCATCGCCAAGCGTCTGAGACTAAAAGGACGTCCCGAAACCCGCGAAGACACAAAAAAATACTACGACCATTTAATGCGGCAAGGATTTGGCTTCGACCTCATTCGAGACAAAATCTCTGCGATCGCGAAAAGCCGTTTTGATCTGGACGGCGGTGACGGCGAGGTTGATTAGAATTCGGCGCCTTTAGATCATTTGATTTTCTCCAATAATAATTTTTACGGATCGTTGCTTTACAAATTAAAGAAGCCCCACTAACAGGAGTGAAAACTTTTTTTGAATCCAAAATCCGAGTTGTTTCGAAAAACTCTCGAAAGGACATTTAACAGCCTTTTTAAAATTAAAAAGAATCACAAAAGGAGATATTTGATCATGAAATTATTTTTTGGATTTGCTGTTTTAGCACTTAGTATTGTTTTCACCTCAACCGCCGCTTCGGCACAGACGAAAACTATTGTCGACATCGCGGTCGGATCCCCGGATCACACGACATTGGTTGCAGCCGTCACGGCAGCGGATCTCGTTACGACACTTCAGGGCAAAGGCCCGTTCACGGTTTTTGCACCGGTAAATAGCGCGTTTGACAAGCTTCCTGCCGGAACGGTAGCGACCTTACTCAAGCCGGAAAACAAAGCGACTCTCGCTAAGATCCTTACCTATCACGTCGTCGCTGGCAACATCGATTCGAAAGCTGTCCTGAAGGCGATCAAGGACGGTAAAGGCAAGGCAGTTTTGACCACGGTCGCGGGTGGCACGATCACAGCGATGCTTGACGGCAAAAACGTTGTCATCACGGACGAAAAGGGCGGTAAGTCGACGGTCACCGCAGTTGATCTCAAGGGCTCGAACGGCATCATCCACGTGCTTGACTCGGTTCTTTTGCCGAACTAACTTCGTAAGTTCTAACAACATTCGCCGGGTGAGGCGGGAAAAGGCAAAATTTCAAGGGTTTGGCAGCGGGGCATTTCTGGAGGGGTATGCCAAGCAGCAAAACAGTGAAAGTCCTTTTTCTCATCACCCGGCGAACCTGCGTTCGGATGGCAGCCTGGCGATAACAGTAACGTCTTATTACGATCGCAATGTTCTCGCAGATTCAGACGAACGCGACTGCTTGCAAGGCTTGCAAGTTTTTTTTGAATCCGTTTGAAGGATAGGAACGAAAACTTTGACAGAAAGATAAATCTTTCAAGACTAGTGAGAAATTAAAGGGAGTTAACACAATGAAATTATTTTTTGGATTTTTAGTACTTGCACTCGGCGCCGCCTTTGGCACGTCCACCGCATCGGCACAGATGTCGAACAAGACAGGTAACCCAATGGTTGGCGGAGCCGCCATGTACAAGACGAAGAACATCGTCGAGAACGCAGTGAATTCCGCAGATCACACAACGCTTGTCGCAGCGGTCAAGGCTGCAGGCCTCGTCGACACACTCGCAAGCAAAGGTCCATTCACGGTCTTCGCACCGGTAAACAGTGCTTTTGACAAGCTTCCTGACGGAACGGTAGCAACGCTTCTCAAGCCTGAGAACAAAGCTACTCTTGCTAAGATCTTGACCTACCACGTTGTCGCAGGAAACTACAGTGCGAAAGCGATCATCAAGGCGATCAAGAAAGGCAAAGGTACCGCAAGTTTCACAACTGTTGCAGGTGGTAAATTGACGGCATCTATCGTTGGTTCGAGCGTTGTGTTGACCGACGAAAAGGGCGGCAAGTCGACAGTCACCATCGCTGATGTAAAACAGTCGAACGGCGTAATTCACGTTATCGATTCAGTAGTATTGCCGAACTAGTTTCGGCTCACAGGCTTCGTTCGATGATCTGAGGCAAAAATTCAAGTGTCCGTTGGATGCAAGTTTCTGGAGGGGTACTTGCGACTAGCAGATAGGGTAAAAGTCCTCAGATCATCGAACGATCTGCATCAAAAAAATCCCTCTCCCCGTCAAGCTTTCCTAAGTTCTACATTCCCCCTGTTACACTCTGATCGAGCGTCCTGAAAAATCTACTATTGCGGACTGGTCGAGTTTGGGATATTCATCATGAAATATAAAGCAACATTTTCAATTTTAGCGTTGGCTCTAATAGCGGTGATCGCCGCGGTTACGCTACCGGATCAAACAACTTCAGCGTCGTCACTCGTTGCATCCGCGACACCAAAAAGGAAAGCAAGCGTTAAGACCGTTCGTGAGATTACGTATACAGATGGCGAATATGACGGAGTGGCGCTTGCGACGTCAGACGCGGAGTGGAAGAAGATCTTGGCCCCTGCCGAATTCAACGTTCTCCGTCAGGAAGGTACCGAGCGTCCTTACAGCGGAGCTCTGAACAAGAATTATAAAAAAGGAACCTATTACTGCGGCGCGTGCGGTTTGGCCCTGTTCAGTTCCGCCTCGAAGTACGATTCCGAAACTGGGTGGCCGAGCTTTTTCCAACCGATCAATAAAAAGAATATTGTTGAGACGGCTGATAATTCACTCTCTGAAGAGCGGATCGAGGTCGAGTGCGCCCGGTGCGGTTCGCACATCGGACACGTCTTCGACGACGGACCGAGGCCAACGGGTTTGCGCTATTGTCTGAATTCTGTCGCTTTGAGATTTAAGTAGACCGCCAGCGGAATCGAATCTTTCCGCCGAGCGATGGCTGAAAGCTTCTTCGCATAGAACCGCCGCCTGTCGGAGACGCGCGATATAAGTATCTAAATTGAACTATTCGTCGCAGTTTCAGACCTGTGTTTATTCTCATATCGTATTCGGCTTAAGTTGTTCACCAGAGATCGAAGGTCGAGTATTCGTCGTGTTCTCCAGCAGTTCGCGGCCGCTTTCAATACCGATATCCGTATCTCCGACGGTTAAAGCTATCAAAATCCGCATCGCCGGATGGCTTAACACTTTCAGACTTCCGATTGCGAGATATGACCAAAATGGACGTTTTCCTTCCCACTGATCCGTTAGTGACCTTAGTCCGGTTCCGTCTCGAGAGTCGAGCATGATGCGGTCGGACCACAATCGTCGCTCGCTGGGAAAATGTGCGTAATCAGAAAGTATCTGTGCCATCGAGGCAAGCTGGCGTGAGGGTAGTGGGATATTATACTCAGGAGTTATCGCAACCGAACTTTTTTTATCGATCCTCACCTCGCTCACAAATTCAGCGAATGTCGACGCATTCGTAAGGTTGATCATCGTATTCGACTGACAGCAATGTCGGTCGCCGCCCGAAATTACCGGCAACTCTAACTCCGCCCCCAGATCGATGACCCGCTGATTTTCGCCCCACGAGCGAAATCCGTTAATTTCCACAGCATGGATCGATCTTTTATGCCTTTCGAGAAAGCGTTTGAGAAGCCTTTCATGCTTTACCTGTCCGATCATCTCAATATCCCAGATGGGATGATTCAAAACGACTAGGATGTCGGGAATCCGGTTTAACGATTCAAACAGATCTGCTAGACGAACATTGTCCGAATCAGACCGATTATTCGAATAATCTAGCAGGCTTGCCGTGATCTCAGTCGCCTTTTCGGCCGGAAGATTGTGAACCCCGACGTGAAAAAAAGCCTGCTCGAACGGGACGGTCCATTCCATGGAAATTGGAGCATCGATCGACGATGCGTTAAGTTCGAGATTAGCGGCGATACTGTCGTGGTCCGTGATAGAAACCATGCCTGAAAGTCCGAGTCCTTTCATGTTCTCGATCTCTGACCTGAAAACATCCGCGCCGGTCAACGGCGGTTCCCAGTAGCCTGAAGTGAAATCCGGCACGCGACCATATTTGATCTCTCGTTTCCTCATTTCCCGGTGCCAAAATCGACGCAAGACCGGAATTCGCTCCGCATAATACGGGACAAAGTCGAGCAACTCTTTTGAATGCAGCGAATGGCAATGTAGCGAGACGCCGGTGGTCGCCATACGCTCCGGCGTTTCGCCTTTTTTGAGAAAATGTACCTGTTCAGCCGTGGTTTTCATCTTTATCCTCATCGCAAAAATACAAAAAAAGACCCGGAGTTATCCGGGTCGTAGCGAGCTATATTTGGGGGGCAGAAAATTCTCGCCGCCCTTAGCGCGGAACTGAGTCATTTGAATTACGAGGTTCTTTAACACCGTATCCCTAAACTGCAAACCGAAAATAAATCAAAAGGAACTATGCATGGGCTGTAAAGATGAGTCTAATCTTTCGGTTGTGACGCGAGAGTTACGCTAAGCTTAAGCTTCGGTTAATATTCATCTGTCTTTTTGAACGTCGCGATAAACGCGTATCGTCTCGAGATGGATTCAATACTAAGAACGCCTTTCCCGGCCCGGTCGAGATCGTAGAGGTGCGGTATCAGCTCATTCCAAAACTGAACGTGGAACTTACGGAGCCAACCTCGGAGCATTACACGAAACCAGGCAGGCAACTCCATCTGGTCGTAAAAATCGACGATGAAAAGATTCCCGCCAGGCTTCAAATTAGAAAGAGCACACTCGATCGCCTCGCGCCAGGTCGGGATCATTGATATCGAATAGCTGAAAAAGATCGTGTCGAACTTTTCGTCAAGGGAAAACGTGTCGCCGAAATCAAAATCATCAGCTAACGCAGTTTTAAGTTGAACGTTGTCAAAGCCGCTGATATTCGCCTTCGCCGTCACCAGCATTTCGCTAGACGCATCGAGGCCGTAGAAGTTTGCGTCCGGGTACTTTTCCGCTAAAAGCTGCAGATTTCGCCCCGTACCGCAACCGATCTCCGCGATCCGGTCACCGGCGGTTATCGGCATTTTGCGGATCAATGTATCACGGCCTAACAGGTAAAATTTTCGGGTTGCATCGTAGA
>JAYSZT010000322.1:0-2812 GCA_043737915.1 Acidobacteriota bacterium | reverse complement strand
ACCGTTTAATGCGGAAGCTGCTTCAGCTCTCCGGCAAGAGCTCATCGACGGTCTTCCAGACCTGATCGAGGATGAAGCTCAAGTGACGGCAATTACTGAAAAATGGGAAGCGCGACGGGACCTGGCTGGCAAGACTCGCGAGGAGATTCTCGAAACGCTCTATTTAGACACAGAATCGATCATCAGCGACCCCGATCTGCGCGACAGCATCTGGAAAGCGTGGACGACCGATGCAGAGACCGATGCAGCGACCGACGAAGAGGCTCAGGTGGAAACTCCGCCGAAGCCTTCCGCACCGGAAGTGAAAGCTCCCGAAAAACCTATGGCGGTCCCATCGCCTAAAAATCCCTTAACGAACATCTCAGCCAGACCATCGAATGATGGTCATTCGACGGTCAACTGTAATAATTCGATGGATCAAGGCACCGTCAAATACTTTATCAAGGCCAGAGGCTTTGGATTAATCAAAAGTAACTCTACCAATAAAGAAATTTTTGTTCATAAAAGCGGTCTGGTAGAAATCATCACAACAGGCGATCAGGTGCAATACTGTACGACGGATGGAGTGAAAGGTATAACTGCAGTTCAAGTAAAGAAGATATGATAGCGATTAAGACACGACACTTTCCCCACATTCCACGTTTGTCGAAAAAAAGGATGAAGCAACATTCTTTCGGTAAATTCCGGTTCTACTGCGGACTGACCGATTCGGCCTAACTGGCGAAGATTGGCAGAACGGTTAGCCTACTCAAGCACACCGGGGAAGGTGCCCAAATGGCGTACAGAATAATCGTTAAGGAGAAAACATCAGTGAATATTATTTCAGGAATCAAATGGACAAGATCAGCTATCGCATTGGCGCTTTTATGTGCGGTTTTCAGCTTCAGCGCGTTGGCGCAGGATAATCCCGACAAACGGCTTGACGCCGAAGCCGCCGGCTCATTGGTGCAGGAACTTTCCGACGGTCTTCCCGACCTGATCGAGGACGAAGCTCAAGTAGAGTCAATTATCGAGAAATGGGGAGAGCGGCAGGATCTGGCGGGTAAGACAAAAGCGCAAATTCTTAACATGCTTTTTGCCGATGTAAAGTCGATCGTCAAAGATAAGGAAATTCAGGACAGCATCTGGAATAGCCTCAACAAAACTGTCTCCGGCAACAGTGAAATTGGTGAACCGGACGGCAACTCGGGTAAACAACCGGCTGCGCCCGTAACTACCTCGACTCCGGTCCCGCTTCAACCCGCGAGACCCGTTACCAGAGAGCTGACTGAGCCCAATATCGAAGTGCAGAGACTCGGTTCTTATGTTGACGGCCCGTGGACGGTCATTGGGGCTTATTTCGCGACCTCATACGAGCCTGCTCCGGTTTGCGTGCGGCCTCCCGGCTCTCGTTTCACCACTGGACCATGTATCAAGGCTCAGGAACTCAAAGTCCCGTCCGGATCGCCTCCCGAGTACTTATGTGAACAAAAAGAAGGCAAAGGCAATTGCCGGCTGTATGGAAATGTATGGATCCCAAAGACGTGCAATAATGGCTACAGTTACTTCCTCTGGCGGCGAACCGTATCAGGTGCAGAAGGTACAATGCCGATGGGAAATAGTTTGATATGTACGTCAGGAAAGACGCCCGTTCCTGGAGAGCCGCTGCCTTAGGTCGCGGCAAACTAACTTTCATTTACCTTTAAGACGGCCAGAAACGCCTCTTGTGGGATTTCTACGCGCCCGACTTTTTTCATTCGTTTTTTGCCTTCTTTTTGCTTTTCGAGCAGTTTGCGTTTGCGCGAGATGTCGCCGCCGTAGCATTTGGCGATGACGTTTTTGCCCATGGCTTTGACGGTTTCGCGGGCGATAACTTTGTTGCCGATGGCAGCCTGGATGGCGACCTCGAACATTTGCCGCGGAATGAGCTCTTTCATCTTCGCAGTTAGCAGACGGCCTTTTGAGGTGGCGGTGTCGCTGTGGAGAATGAGCGATAGAGCATCGACCGGTTCGCCGGAGACGAGGACGTCGAGCTTGACGAGCTTGCTTTCGCGATAGCCCGAGACATGATAATCGAGCGACGCGTAACCCTTCGAAACGCTCTTCAAACGGTCGTAAAAATCGAGGACGATCTCATTTAGCGGCAGATCGTAGATGAGCATCACGCGATCGGTCGTGATGTATTCGAACTTTCTCTGCACGCCGCGTTTCTCATCAAGCAGTGGCAAGATTCCGCCGAGATAGGCATCGTTTGTCAGGATCGTGGCCTCGATGAAAGGCTCTTCGATCTTGGTGATGCGTCCGGTGTCGGGCATTTTTGACGGGCTGTCGATCTCGGCAACCTCGCCATCGGTCGTAGTTACACGGTAGCGAACGCCGGGTGCAGTGGTGATCAATTCAAGGTTAAATTCGCGCTCGAGACGTTCCTGAATGATCTCCATGTGGAGCAGACCGAGAAAGCCGCAACGGAATCCGAAGCCGAGTGCAGTCGAACTCTCCGGTTCGTAAAAGAAGGACGAATCGTTAAGGCGAAGCTTGTCCATCGCATCGAGAAGGTCTTCGTATTGAACGGCATCGATCGGATAAAGTCCGGCGAAAACCATCGGCTTTACTTCTTTAAATCCCGGAAGAGCTTCAGTGACAGGACGGGCGGCATCGGTGATCGTGTCGCCGATCTGCACGTCAGCGACGGTTTTGATGGACGCGGTCAGAAAGCCGACCTCGCCCGGGCCGAGTTCGCCGATCGGCGTCGGCCTTGGACGGTTAACGCCGATCGTTTCGGTCAGATATTCACGACCGGTGTTGAAAAATTTGATCTTCGTCCCTTTCTTGA
>JAYSZT010000321.1:0-6648 GCA_043737915.1 Acidobacteriota bacterium | reverse complement strand
ATGCAGTCAATGCTTTCATTCTAGTAACTCCTTATTTTCGAGATCCGCTTTTTATGTATTGTAATATCACATGTCGTCCTATGAGCACAATAATTATTCGAGCGTAATAGACAAAACCGACTTACTCTAACGGCGTTATTTCGTCGATGACGAGCGAGCAAAAAGCCGCAAACACCATCACATTCGAAGACTACGGCGACGTCGACCGCCTAATGCTGCCCTACAAACTCACGAGCTACAACCCCGGAAACGGCAACGTCGTCAGCATGATAAAACTCTACAAACAAACTGTCTCAATAGACGATAAACGGTTCACCACCAGAAAAGTGAAGTAGAACGAAAAAGAGACGCGAAGAAAGCCCCGAAAGTCAGGGCCGTCGCCTCGACCAACGTCTCAAACTTCTCGATTACGGCGGTTGTCTACGGCGTTCCGTAACAAAATGCGGTTATCGCATATCTTTGCCCGTTCGAACGCTCCGTGCGGACGGGCATTTTACATTCTTTATGATTCATTGAGTATGCCCCCGACGATATTTTCAATTGTGCTTGTCTTGTATCGTTGCGTACGGAACTGCATTGATTTATACTCCTCATTCGCTTCATGGCGCCTTCGTCTAGTGGTTAGGACGTGAGATTCTCAATCTTAAAACAGGGGTTCAATTCCCCTAGGCGCTACCAACACCCAGTTCTCAGTTATCAGAGTTCAGTTTTCAGAAAGACCGAGCAACTGACCGACAACCGACCACCGACAACTGCAATTATGATCGTCACCACCGGTATTGAAATTCAAGGCAGGCAGATCACGGAATATCTCGGCGTAGTTCGTGGGATCGTTGTTCGTGCGACGGGGATCGGGCGTGGGATAGTTGGCGGATTTAAGTCGATACTCGGCGGCAACATCGAAGAATGGTCCGTTGTCTGCGAAGAGGCCCGCAAAGAAGCCTTTAACCGCCTCGTAACCCATGCCCACGAGATCGGAGCCGATGCGATCATCGGAATGCGTTACGACGCTACCGAATTTTCTCAAGGCGCGACCGAGGTCCTCGCTTACGGCACCGCCGTCAAACTAGGCTGATCGACAGTCTGGTCTCGCTTGATCCCCAATCCATTTAGAAATCTAAACAAGCCGCTTTGCATCCGCGCTGTTGAAAAAAACTCGGCAATGCCGTTTGTGGTGTGAGTTTTATGCCCGGGAAGGACGAGCGTCATTTCGCTGACGAGCTTTACGTTACAAAATCCTGACTCGATCGCATTGACCGGCTTCACCGTCAAACCTATTCCGCAGTCTGTCTTGACCGTCACATTCCGCGGATACCGAGCTCCGTAACGACCGAGGGCAGCGTGCGTTTCGTCGAAGACCGCATCGTATTCATCGATCCGGCCATTCGTCACGACGTAAAGCTTTTCAAACTGTTCGCCGACCGCGATCGTTTGACGAAGGAAGATCGCCGTGGCGTCAACGAAGTGGGCGTGTCCCCACTGACGGGTCGCGAACGATTCAGATATATGTTGCCGGCTTCCAAAATGGTCGTGCGTTCCAGTGCCGCGAAACTGACAGGTTTTCTTCGCCTGCCCGCGGCGCCCGATCAGTGTTATTCGCCCACTGACATCCGAACGCGGAGCGACGATGTTCCACGACGAACCGCCTGTCTGATTCCGCTCCAGCATATCTGCCTCGATCGAAAGCCATTCCATACTGACCTCGATCGTCCGACCGCCACGCGACGGCAGTTCGAGATTCAACATATATCCCGAACCATAATCCGCCTTATCGACGCGGAATCTATTCCTCCCGATCGACAACTCCGCAGTCTCACGCTCCGCTCTGAATGAATGTGCGGGATACTCGACCGTTTTGTGATAGACACTCTTGCCGTCGACCGAATAGACAAACGTGACAGCCGGAACACGCATTCCTGCTTGTTTCGCGTATCGCGGCGACAGCACGTAGTTGTCGTAAAAGCTGATACTCACCGCCTCGCGCCCATCGTCGGACAACGCGTCGAATGTCCAACATTCGAAAGCACCGTCGCCCGTCTGGTCGTGCCAAACGTCGTCCTTTATGCTGGACTGAAATGTCTTTGGCGGTTGGGACATCGTGTTCTGGTTTGAGAGATCGACATCAGAATTACAGAAATAGAAATTAATGGCAAACTATCACCCATAAAAATGAATCAACTGCAACGTAACGGCTCTTCCCACATTCTGTTTATCACTGAGGAGATACCATGAAGAAATTTTCGACCGCAGTTTTGTTTAGTATCATCGTAGCCGCCACGCTGTTCGCTACCGGTTGCCCGGACCGCATCAGCATTGCCGACATCGAGGCTAATCCGTCAAAATACCAGAACAAAGAAGTTGCGATCGCTGGAACAGTTCGCGACAGCTACGGCCTTTCGATCCCGGGCACAAACATCGGTGGCGGTGCATATAAAATCGACGATGGTACCGGATCGATGTGGATCGTCACCGACGGTAGCGTCCCTTCAAGAGGAACTCAGATCGGCGTGAAAGGCGTCATTGGTAACGGCATAAACTACAAAGGCCGAAACTATGGCCTCGGAATGTGGGAAAAGGATCGGCGATACAAAAAGAAGTAGTTCGGTTATCCCAAACGCGAATGATAGAATTGGGCGGCGGCCTCGGTGCGCCGCTCTAATTCTATGGATCCATTCCTGACAACGCTCGATAATAGTTTTTCATCGCTCGACAAACGTTCGCGCCAACTTTTAGATAAACTCGGCGACGAGCAGATCTTTGCGAAAACGCGTGAGATCGCTAATTCGATGGCGATGTTTTCGTGCGGTGAATATCTTCTGAGAAGTGCCGCGATGGTTGAGAAAACATTCGGCGGCATCACGACGAGATTGTGGGACGACCCGTTCGAATGGACTTTGCCGGAGAAACTCGCCGACAGCCAAAGTATCATCCAATATCTTGACGAAGTTGAGGCCACGCGTTCGAACGGTTTTACCTTTTTCACCTCCGACGAAGACCTTAAACGCCAAATGCCGTCGCCTGAAAAGCTTCGCTCGATCTTCGAGATCCTTGTCGAGACTGTAGCTCAAGCCGAGCATTATCAGGGCCGAGCCTACGCTATATTTCAAATGTTGTCCGACGAAAAGCTCCCGCGTCGCTGACAACCTTGCTCCGCGAACATTTTCGTGTAAAAATTCGTTAGGTTTTGAGTCTTAGAAAACGGAGTCCACAATGCATTGTCCTAGCTGCGGTCAACAACAGGTATCTAACGAAACGAAATTCTGCTCACGCTGCGGAATGCCGCTCGGACTCGTGTCTGAAGTCTTGGTTCACGGCGGTTTTTTGCCTCAGCTAGCACAGCTTAATAAAAAGAAGTCATTTTTTAATAAAAAGAACGGCGTAGTTCTCGGCACGTTCTGGTTTATTTTCCTGACGATGTTCTGCACATCTTTTTTTGGAATTGTCGGAGCTCCTGACGAACTTGTCGGTCTTTTCGCGATCACCGGCGTTTTCGGATCATTCATGATCGTTCTCGCGTCGCTCATCTTCCTGCCGAGTTCGAAGCCGCTTTTGCCTGCGGTTCCGCATTACGGAACGCCGCAACAGCCCGGCCAGATCCCGGCGGCCTCGCCCGTTTATGGTACGGAACGTGGCGCCCTGCCGCCACAACAGTCGATACCGACTTCCGTCTACACCTCACCTAAAACCGGTGCCTGGCGTGATACTAACGATCTCGAACCCGCAAGCGTTACCGACGCTACCACCCGGCATCTCAAACGCGACGACATCAATTAATATCCAACGGCTTTCCCGTCGCTCCGCGAGTCGATCGCTCCGAGCCTGACGCCTTTTTTATCGATCATAATTCCCGTGGCGGAAGCGATAGTGCTGGGACTCGCGAATTTGTGACCGTATCCCGACAGAATATTCATCGTATCCGGCGACATTCCGAACGGCTCGTAAAGCAGTTCGTCAGGTAACCATTGATGATGAATTCGCGGAGCATCGATCGCCGCCTGGATGTCCATTCCGTAGTCGATCACGTTGATCACCGACTGCATCACCGCTGAAATTATCCTTGGGCCGCCGCGGGCACCAAGTGCAAACCAGGTCGAACCGTCTTTCCGCACAACGATCGTCGGTGTCATCGAAGACAGTGGACGTTTTCCGGGCTGAACCGAATTCTTCTCGCCTTGGATTAGCCCGAACATATTTGCCTTGCCGGGCCTCGCGGCGAAATCGTCCATTTCGTCGTTGAGCAATACGCCGGTTCCCTTTGCCGTGACGCGTGAGCCGTAGAGGTCGTTGATTGTGTAGGTGTTCGTGACGACCATTCCGCTCGCATCCACAACGGTGAAATGCGTCGTATCCATCGATTCGGCGCCGGGAATTTCGCCGTGGCCGATGTCTTTACTGTTCGAGGCTTTGCTTTGTTCGATCGTCGAGCGACGCGATTCGAGGTATTTCTTATCTAATAACTGAGCTACCGGAACCGTCGCAAAATCCGGGTCGCCCATAAATTCAGCTCGGTCTGCAAACGCTCGCCGCATTGCCTCGGCTAGTAGGTGATATTTCGCAGCGGAATTAAACGGCATCGATTTCACATCGTAACCCTCGAGCATACTTAATACCTGTAGCATTACGATTCCGCCCGAACTCGGCGGAGGCATCGTGAGGATCTCGTAGCCGCGATAGCTTCCCTTTAGCGGTTCGCGCTCTTTCGCCTTATAATTTTTGAGATCGTCGAGCGTGATCAGGCCGTTGTTAGCCTTCATATCGGCGGCGATCATTTCCGCGGTCTTGCCCGTGTAAAAATCGCTGGCACCAAGTATTCCGACGCGGCCGAGAGTTTTGGCGAGGTCGGGCTGCTTAAAAACTTCGCCCTCTTGATAAAAGTCACCGTTCTTTAAAAAGATCCGATTGCTCTCCGGATATTTCGACAGCGTGTCTTTGTATGACTTAAACAGTTCCGCGAGTCGGTAACTCAGAACGTATCCGTTTTGGGCAAGCAGGCGAGCCGGTTCGACGAGATCTTTCCATTTTACCTTGCCGGAACCGTACTTTTTGAATGCTAGCTCGAAACCCGCCAGAGTTCCCGGAACGCCCGACGCTCGATATCCGACCGCCGAGGAACCTTCACCGCGGATAAGATTTCCTTCGCTGTCGACGAAAACGTCTCGCGTCGCCGCTTTTGGAGCCATCTCACGGTAATCGATCGCGTGGGCGACGCCTTTACCATCTCGGATCAGCATAAATCCGCCGCCGCCGATGTTCCCGGCCTCCGGATAGACGACCGCAAGAGCCAGGCCGACCGCGATCGCCGCGTCCACCGCGTTACCGCCTTTTTTCATGATCGACACTCCGATCGCCGACGCCAATTCGTGCTGCGACGCGACCATCGCGTTCTTTCCGCGAACCGGAGCAGGTGCCGCAAAATTCAGCGGAGCCGCCAAAAGCACGAGTACGATCAATCTTCTCAATATTTTCATAGGGGAATATTAGCACAGAGCGAAACCCCAGTAATGCGACCGGCCGCTAGCAAGTCCGATATTTGCCGAACGATCTTTTATGACGGCCGATGGTCCCGGCGGTCGAGCTTGAGGTTCTAGCTCTTGGGCCTAAGGGTTCGGCGGTGGTGCTAAAGGTCTCGGACGTTCGGACGAATATACAGTTACACTGGATAGAAAAGTGTTTAGACATTCTAACTTCATCTAGCGAGAGGCAGTGGCAATTCATTCGAGAACGCGGTATATTCAGGTTCCGGCAAAAATGCGGGTTAACGCTACCAAGTCAATGATCGAAGGCGATAGTAAACGTAATGAACCTCCAACACTTTTCACTGAAAAAGTTTGCGCAATCCGTGCGCAAGGTTCCCGCGCGTTTCGGGCGACGGATCGCTGACTATAGATTTTTCGCCTATCTTGCCATCCTCGGCCCAGGCATCATCGCCGCTAATGCGGGCAACGACGCCGGCGGCATCACCACTTATTCTACTGCCGGGGCCGCATACGGATACACGCTTTTGTGGGCGTTCATCCCGATGACTCTCAGCCTGATCGTCGTGCAAGAGATGTGCGTTCGAATGGGCGTCGTCACCGGCCAAGGCCTCGCTGACCTCATCCGCGAACAATTCGGCGTCCGCTGGACCGCACTGATAATGTTCGCGCTTCTGATCGCGAACACCGGCGTCATCATTTCCGAATTCGTCGGCATTGCACAGGCTTCCGAGCTTTTCGGCATACCGCGATTTCTCACGATCCCGCTCGCTGCCGGCTTTATCTGGTGGCTCGTCGTCAAAGGCTCTGCCCAACGTGTCGAACGCGTATTTCTCGCCCTTTCACTCGTCTTTTTCTGCTACGTCATCTCGGCGTTCATGGCCGGGCCTGATTGGGTCGAGGTTGGAAAGGGTTTCGTAAAACCGAGTTTCAAGCTTGAGACCGGCTATCTTTTCACCGTAATGGCTCTGATCGGTACGACGATAACGCCATTTATGCAGGTATTTGTTCAATCATCTGTCGTGGAAAAAGGAATGGACGAAGAAGACCTCGGCGTCGCTCGTGCCGATGCGATCACGGGGACGATATTCGCCTGCTGCATCGCCGCGTTCATTGTTATCTGTACGGCCGCAACCTTAAATAAGCAAGGCATTACCACGATCGACTCCGCCGC
>JAYSZT010000320.1:0-6652 GCA_043737915.1 Acidobacteriota bacterium | reverse complement strand
TTTAAATTAGAATCCGCTCAGAGCATAATTCAAAGTTAGATTCGAACCAAATCAAAGGTTGTTCGAATCTCCAATTATGAGCATTTCGCGGATCTTTTCCATCGGCCACGGTCGTCATTCCTTCCGCTTACCTCGGCGAAGATCCCGGCGATCTCACAGCCTTGGTTAATCCACAGACGGTCACGGAACTTGAGAAACTGACCCGGTCTCATCGCTAGGGCGCGCGAAAAAAAGCTCAGTTAACCTAACTCTTAACAAAGTAGTAGTTTATTTTTCAATTAAGAACTATAATGCGTGTAAATTAAACCAAAGTATTGGAGAACGAATCCGTATCGACAGCGAAGCTTTCGTCGTTTCGCAAAAGGAATAGTAAACCTATGAAAGCATTGAAAATCTTTTCGGGAACGGTTAGCCTGATCATCCTAATCGCATCTACGGCCTATTCCCAAAAACAATTCACTCATACAGTCACTGCAAAAAACAAATACTGCAACTCGTCCTGTTCGCTAATAGATATTCCCGAACTTAATAATAATCCTGTCGCTATTCTAATTATCACCCCATTGTTAGAAAATGTGAGGAATCTAAATCCACATCCCGTAGGGGCTTATTACGCGGAACCGAAAAAATGGAGCATCATTAATGTGGACGGGTCCGCTATAAGTGAAGGTGCTAAATTCAACGTGCAGTATTACCCGAGCCCCGACTCCAATCAATTCGTCTACGTTATTCCCAAACAGGGTGTTATTCCCTGCATTGATCACGCCCGTCTCAACGAAAATCCGAATAGCAAGATACGATTTTCCGCAACCGGGTCTCCGAAAGGTTCTTATTTTAATAAGTACGAAGTGAAAATTGAATATGATGCGTCAGTCCGTAAATGGTGTATAGCAAGCGTCAATAACGAACCAGTTCGTTCAGAGACCGCATTTAACATAGCCATTTCCTCGGAAACCGCAAGCGGAGCAAACATCGGCACCGGCCCGATCATTCCCACGCTGCCGACGGGAACGCCATACGTACCAGCGGGATCCCAAACATTTGTTTCCACGCCCCTCGCTCCTATAACGGTCGTCGTGCGGGAAGAGTGGACCATTCCATTCCAAAGTAATGTTGCTCTCGGTCCAGGGTATTGCACCGTAATTAATGGGGGCTATGCCAATCCCGCGATTCTCATGACGGACAGCGTGGTAGTGACGGGACAACAGTATGGGCAGGGTGCGAATTTGCGGTGGACAGCCGAGGCTGGCAACGGCTCCCTCACTATCACCGTCTGCAACAACGGCAATTCAGTTTACGGATCTTCCGCACAAACACACGTGAACGATAAAAAGATCAACATCCTCGTGCTTCGCTGACCATTGATCGTATACAAGACAAATTTACTGATATTTTACTTATGCACAACTGATAATTTAGAAAGAAGAAAATGAAAAAGCAACTTCGACGAATAGTGCAAGTAGTTGTTATCACGAATAACTAAGTCGTCAGCAGACAGGGACTCGAACACCGATACGAGAATGAGCACAAGAAACGAAGGAGAATTATGAACACACACCGGTTTATTCACATATTCCTACTGGGGTTATTTCTTGTAGCGGTTTTGATTTTATTGATTCCACAACGGGGTTTTGCCCAGACAGAAAAGCTCGGCAGTGTGGGCTACCGTCCGCCAACAGGTTTTACGAAAACGTTGAAGGAAAACATCGTCGCTTTTACAAAGGTTGATGCGGCGACCGGCAAATTCTGTATCATCACGCTTTACGGCGCGACGCCCGGGACGGGTACGCCGGCGGGCGACTTCAAACGGGAATGGGCAAACATTGTCGTAAAGAACATGAAGGCCGATGCTGTTCCGGAGACCGAGACCGACACTGACAAGGTCACAGGGTGGGTGGCGACTGCTGGTGGTTCACAGGTGGAGAGCGATGCGGGACCAGCCTTGGCTTTGCTCACCGTGATCAGCGGCGGGGGACGAACGGTAAGTGTCTTGGGCGTTTTTAACGACCCGTCATATGCGGCCCCGCTGGCCGCTTTCAGCGAAAGTATCGATCTTGGAAAAGCCGTTGCCGACGCCCCTGCACCGCCCATACAGAATGGAAACGGCAGCGGCTTAAGACAACTGACCATCGCAGACATTGCGGGGGAATGGGGCGAGGCCTCGGGGTTCAACACAAGATACGTTGACCGGGCAACAGGCGTGTATGCCGGAGCGGATTCGGTCCATTTTACTCAAAAAATGACGTTCACCAGCAATGGTGGCTTCGCTGACGATTTCTTCGGCCTCTCGAACGGAAGGAAGATCACAGGAAACACTACCGGCACCGTCTCGATCAACGGAAGGGTTCTCACGATCAAACGCAAGGGGCTCGCTAAATACGTCATCCGTGGCTGGCAGGAATTCGCAAATATGACGGTCCTTAGCGTCTGCGGCCCATGGTACGACGACTATCCAATACCCGAGTCTGTCTTTACGGTACCCGACTCGAGCGTCAATCTGGATAAGACATGGATACGCAAGAAATAACGAGTCTGGCATCTTCTACCTAGGCCGAGGTCTCGGCGATGGATTTGATAATTCGAAGGCCAAACTCGTTTTAGGAGACTGCCTAGTCGTTTGAGACTTGGTGCCAAATAGCTGACCCCCATGGATTTGAAGACGGTCTATTCCATCGGCCACGGCCGCCATCCATTTGCTTATTTTCTCGAACTGCTCAAAAGCTATGAGATCGAGTTTGTCTGCGATGTGCGAACGTTTGCACGGTCGCGGTGGCCTCAGTTCAACGGACTCGTGCTCAATGAATTATTGAATGAAAATGGACTTGGTTACGAACACTTGCCCGAGACCGGTGGAAAGAACAGGCCGAAACCAGAGGACCTCGAATGGGGATTGAACCGCATCGTCGAGATCGCTTCGGAAACACGAGTCGTATTGATGTGTTCGGAATCAAAACCGCTGTCCGATCACAAGGTTCCTCGTGCCAATTGCCACCGCGTCGGAATGCTCGCCCCACAGTTGAGGACGAAAGGTATCGAGCGGATCGTTCACATTTTGCCGAATGGCGAATCGGTCGAGTTTGTCGAGGCAAGTGTGCCGTCGATCTGGTAAGAAAAGCGTTCCGCCTTAAATGAAACGACTGAACGAGCAAAATTTGAAAAAAGCCTGTATCGAGCTTTCCGCCAAAGATCCGGAAATGGCGATCATTTATACTACTTATGGAATTCCGCCTTTGTGGGACAGGCCGCCGGGGTTTGCGACGCTTTTGCAGATCATACTCGAGCAGCAGGTTTCGCTAGCGTCGGCAAAGGCGTGTTTTGACAAACTTCGCCTGCGGATCGGTAATGTCACGCCGGAGAATCTGATGGTGCTTGATGATGCGGAACTAAAAGCCGTGGGTTTTAGCCGCCAAAAGACGGCTTACGCCCGGCACTTGAGCGAAGCGATAATTGAAAAACACATCGATCTTGACGGATTCGAAAAGATGTCTGACACCGATGTGAAAGCCGAATTGATCAAGCTAAAAGGCGTCGGCGAGTGGACGAGCGATATCTATCTGCTGATGGCTCTGCTCCGACCCGACGTCATGCCAAGGGGCGATGTCGCCCTCCATACCGCCTGGCAAAAGCTCACGGCAGAACCGCGACCAACACCGGACGATTTCGTCGCGATCGCAACGAAATGGACGCCGTACCGCTCGGTCGCCGCAAGATTGCTATGGCATTTTTATTTGAGTGAAAAGGTGAAAAGGTGAAAAGGTGAAAATGGAAAGAGTCATTATTGTCGTCGGACTACGCTTTTTCACTTTTGCACTTTTCTCCCTTTTGTCCTAGTTTTATTTCGATGACCAAGATCCTCGATGTCGGCTGCGGAGCGAATAAAACGGAAGGTGCGATCGGCCTCGACAATAACCCACGCACGAATGCCGACATCATCCACGATCTCGGCGAGATTCCTTATCCGTTCGCGGACAGCGAATTCGACCTTTGCGTATCCAATCACGTTGTCGAACACGTTCCGGACGTGATGGCGTTCATCGGCGAACTTCACCGCATCACGAAGCCGGGCGGGCGAATAAAACTGCTCACACCGCACTACACCAACCCAGATTGGGCAAACGATCCGACGCATCGCAACCACATAAATTCCTATACGTTTAATACATTTCTCGCGGGTCGTCAGGTTTTCGATTTCTATACGAACGTCGAACTCAAACCGATCAGTTGCTACGTTTCGCTCGCCGGCGTGTGGCGAGCGATCGGCATCGAATTTCTCGTAAATCTCGATACAAAAATGCCTTCAGCAAGATTTCTGCGTAAATTTTGGGAGCAATATCTGAGTTACATTCTTCGCGGAAAGGAGTTGCGTTTCGAGTTTGAGGTTGTGAAGCAGGATCGCCGCGAAGAACTCAAACGCGGAGAACTCAAATAGACAACTGCGTTAGTGAGCCCGTAAGAAATTCTCCTAACATTCGATGGTTGCGGCACTTTCCCAGCCAACATTTTCGAACATTGACGCATCTGTTATCGTTAGGCTGGTTGCGAAATAATTTACATCTGAGGTTTTATGATGAAAACAAGAGCTTTTGCATTTTTCACGTTGTCGGTTTTGGTTTTGAATCTTTCAGGACTTGCCCTCGCTGATACTAGGCGGGCGAAGAATATCGCTCGCCAGTCGAATTCGCTCGTCGGTTTGCTTCCGGCGTCTGACGGCGTGGCGACATTCGACACGAAGCGTTTTTTCAACGACGCACTGCCGAAAGTTCTCTCTGCCAACCAACCAATGCTGGCGAAGATCACTGGCATGGTCACTGATCTGACGAATTCGACCGGGATCGACATGCGTAAATTCGACCACGTCGCCGTCGGTCTCACGATGAAGCAGACGGCTGCGAAAAGTCTTGACTTTGATATGGTCGCGATCACCCGCGGCGACATAAACGCCGGAGCTCTGATTTCGGTCGCGAAAATCGCCTCAAATGGTGCCTATCGCGAAGAAAAGATCGGCGAAACCACGGCATATGTTTTCAATGTAAAAGATATGGCGAAGAAAAATGCACCAAAAACGCCTTTGAAAGTTCCGAATGACATGCTTGAAAAGGAACTGGATGATTTCGCGAAAGATCTCGCAATTGCGTCTTTAGATCGAAATACGCTCGTCATCGGTTCGCTCGATCGCGTTAAGCAGACGCTCGAACGCTCGTCAACGGTCGCACCTGAGATCTCGGCTTTACTTTCGGCCAAAGAATCGTCGGTGTTCACGTTTGCGGTTCGCACACCCGAAGGTTTGGAGAAGCTTTTGCCGCTTGAGAATGATGAATTAGGTAAAAACGTAACTTCGATCCGTTACCTTTCAGGTTCGATGGACGTTGTTGCCGCCGGAGCGACATTAGCGGTTGCGGCAAAGACGCAAACGGCCGATCAGGCGAAGAGCCTGTCTGAAATGCTTCAGGGCCTGCAGCTTTTCGGCAAGATATTTAGCAATTCAAAACGTGCCGACCAACAGACCTACGGCCGCATGATAGAGAATGCCAACATCGCTCAACGCGGTAACGACGTAACGATGGACTTCGCGATCGCCCAGTCGGATATCGACTCGATCGTTTCTAAGTTAAAGTAGGCGAAATTTTAGAGTTGAGAAAAAAACTCAAAGGCAGGCCGTCGATAACAACTCGACCGTCTGCTTTTTTTTCTGCGAAATTAATGGGAATGCGGATCCTACCGCCGCCGTCGATACGGTGAGTCGTTTCGGCTTTTAGCAAACTGATCGAGATCGCGATTATATCGCCCTTCTTCATCAAGCAGCGGAAACATCTGCAGATCTTTTGATAGGTAAGCGGCTCTAAGTTCCACCGGTCGCGGGCCTGCCTTGATCACGCGAACCTTGACGCCTCGCACCTCTTCGATCCACGCCGCAAATTCCTCGGCCCGTCCAACGGTCGCCGACAAAAGAAGCATTCGAATTCTCGGCGGCGAGAGAATGATCGATTCCTCCCACACATGGCCTCGCTCCTCGTCAGCCAGATAATGTGCTTCGTCGAGGATCACAAAATCCGTGCGAACCTCAAACCCCTCGCGCAAAGCGTCGAAAAGTTGATTTCGATAGATCTCGGTTGTCCCGACGATCAGCGGAGCGTCGGTGTTGATCTTGCGGTCTCCTGTCAGGATACCGACATTCTCCGCACCAAAAGCCTCAGAGAATTCCGCGTACTTCGAGTTTGTGAGAGCCTTGAGCGGCGTCGCGTACCACGCTCGTTTTCCCGCATCGAGCAGACGTCTGATCTCTTCGCGAGCGATCCACGTCTTCCCGCTCCCGGTCGGGGCGGTCACAAGCACATCCTGAGTTTCGATCGCCGCGAGAGCCTCGAGCTGAAAATCATCCGGTTTGAAAGGCTTGGCATCCGGCACACCCATACCGGACAAGAGGCGTTCGACGGCCTTTAATTGTCTCGGCGTTTGCGGGACGACGGAACTTTCGCGTGCAACAAATCGTTTGTCATTACGTTCAGTATATGGACGCGGACCGCTCTTTGGTCGTGCCGGTCTTTTTCGACCTCGGTCGTTGTTACGGGAGCGTGACATTGACTTGAATGTTAATGATTAATCGGCGGAAAGTCTAATCTTTCCAAATGCGGTCCCTAAGTGATAAAATAAC
>JAYSZT010000319.1:0-6657 GCA_043737915.1 Acidobacteriota bacterium | reverse complement strand
ATTCTTTCTTTGGTAGAAACGCGGGCTTCTCCAATCTTACGAATAATAATTCGTTTTTCGGTTATCAGGCGGGCGTGGGAACAACGACCGGCGGCAACAACACATTTTTCGGCGTGAACTCAGGCACGAATAATACGACCGGCGGCAGCAACACGATGCTAGGCAGTGGTGCGAACGTTACGGCGAACAATTTAAATTTCGCCACCGCGATCGGAGCCGGAGCCACGGTTTCGACGAGCAACACGATCGTTCTTGGTACGTCCCTGACAGGAACCGAGATTCCCGGAACGTTGAAAGTTTTCACACTTGGGGCCACAGGAGCGACAACGCTTTGCCGCAATTCAGCTAATCAAATTGCCGATTGTGCAGGCGGAGGAGGCGGCGGCAGTTTTATACAAAATTCGACCGCTCTGCAGTCCTCGGCCGACTTTAATATCAGCGGTGGCGGAACCTTGGGCGGAACTTTATCGGCGAACGTTGTTAACACGACAACGAATTTCAGGATAGGGAATACTCCGGTTTTCAGCACGCCGAATTCGTCGAGTGTCGCAGCCGGACGCGGGGCCAATCACACCACTTTCGCCCCGAACAGCACGTATATCGGATATAACGCCGGTGCGGCGTCGACCATTTTTGGCCAGGCAAACACGTTTATCGGCAGCCAGGCCGGAGAATCGAACACGAACGGAGCGGACAATTCTTTCGTCGGTAAACAAGCCGGAACATTTAACTCGACCGGCTTTTCGAATTCCTTTTTCGGCAGCAACGCGGGCGGATTTAATAACGGAAGTAAAAATTCGTATTTCGGCATGGAAAGCGGGTTCCTTGGCTTGACCGGGACGGGCAATTCGTTTTTCGGTTTCCAGGCCGGACGAGCCAATCTGTCCGGCAGTAACAACACGATGATCGGCAGCGGAGCGAATGCGACCGCAAATAATCTTTTTAATGCGACGGCCATCGGCGCGGGTGCGACTGTTTCGACGAGCAACACGGTTGTTTTGGGAACCGGCTCGGATACGGTCGTAGCTCCGAATGTAATCTTTTCCCCGGAAGTGCACGCCGGCTTTCTGTCTACGAATAACATTTATCCACGGTTAGGCAACACGATTCAGCTGGGTTCAAATACCGATATTGCTTTAGATACGGTAACCGTGCCTTATTTACTGGATGCTCTTTCCGTTCACGCTAATACTGTGAAAGCCGAAACGGGAATATTTAACACAGCGAAGTTACTCTTTCCCGCCGTCGGTTCCAAGCCGATGTGCTACAACGAAGTAAATAAATTTATTGGAATTTGCCCCGCCTCGTTGAGTGCCGGCGGCAACGCTGATCTCGTTGAAAAACCGTCGGCGGAGGTTAAAAGGCAGGCCGAACAAATCAAAGAGCAGCAATTACAAACACAAGCGCAAAACGCCAGAAACGATGCTCAGGGCAAACTCCTGGATGCACAACAATCGCAAATCCTTTTGCAGGCCGAAAAACTAAACCAGCAACAGGAAACGATCGACGCACTGAAATCCATTGTCTGCGTATCAAATCCGACCGCCGCTGTTTGCAAGAAATAACATTCATCGCTCACCCCAGATTAGAGGCAAATTTAGAAAGTATAATTATGAACGATTCAACTCAAACTTTAACCGCCACGCAAACGAAAGCAATTAGACGAACGTGTCCGAAATGCAAGGACGTCCGGGAAACATCGGAGGTGATCTGTCCTGTTTGCGGAGAATCATTGCACTCTGTCAACCGAATAAAATTGAACGGTGGTTTGCTGATCGTGATGGGTATCGGGCTGCTCGGATTTATGGGGTGGCTTGCACTCTGGATGCTGAATGCCACACAGACCGGAAGATCAACGTATCACGGCACTCCGGGCCAAACGGTTTTCATCGCTTTCGTCGTCGGGTTAGTGGTTTTGATCAGCTTGAACGCAACCGCCGCCGGAATCTGGCAGCTCATTTTCGGCAGACGAAGCAAACCGTTGATGATAACGATGTCGATCTTAGCATTCGGCTTTCTCGCCGCTGGATTTGCCGCGTTTTTATCGAAATAGATCACCAATCAGAATTTCGCCGAACGGCTTAATAACAACGGCTAGATAGCCAAAACACTTTGTTAATAAAGGCGAATGGTCGCCGAAACTAGGAAAAGGAGAAAACTTAAAATGTTACAAAAATTCGTCTCGACAATCTTAATTATTGCGTGTGTTAATCTGATCGCGTTTTCGCAGGCCTTCGGAGCGGGAAAGAATCCTGAAAGCGAAGCGTTGCGGACGGCCAAGGTCAAGGAAAACATCATTCGGTTGGGCACGGGCGAGAAGTCGCGGGTGAAAGTCAGATTGAAAGACAACCGGAGGATCGAAGGCTTTGTCATCAAGGCGAGCGATGGATCCTTCACGGTTAAAGATCAAGAGACCGGCGAAACGACCGAAATCCCTTACGAACACGTTAAAAAAGTGAAAGGCAATAACCTCTCGACAGGCGCGAAAATAGCCATCGGTTTCGGAATTCTAGTTGCCGTCGCAGCGATCATATTCCTGGTGGCGAAAAAACCGTGCGAAACTGCGGTATGCAGGTAGAAACCGGCTGGAGTGTGAAATATGAAGATCGAAGAACTATTTAAGTTCTCATTAATTGCCACATTTTTTATGAATATGGCGGGAGCGATCACCTTCATCCCGTCAGTTCATTGGCTTCGCGAGTTCGGCGGACTGCCGGAGCCTGGAAATCCATTTTACTCATGGATTTTGGCCTTATGGATCTTTTTCTTTGGCGTCTTGTACCTGCTTTTGGCATTTTCAAAAACGAGAGAGAGATTTTTCGTCATCGTCGGGGCGTTAGGCAAATCTTCATTTGCCATTCTGTTAGCCGTTTTAGCCGTCACCGGCCAACTTCCCGTCCGGGCGGCTTTCGCTGGCGTCGCTGATTTGATTATCGCAGTGATCTTCTTTGTATGGGTATACAGATCTTACACTGAAAACCAGGCGATTATCCGCACCGAACAGTGACGAAACGAATGCTAACCGGCCCTCACAACAAAAGCTGATGAGGACGATCTTGGATTCAGCTTTCTCTCATTCTGTATCGAGGTGTACTTGGCGAAATTAAATCAATTCACCGGGCACGTTAAAAATATGACCGAATATAAAACTACTTTTCAAATGATGATTTTGGCCGTCTTCCTGACTCTCGCATCGGCGGCGTGCGGGACAAAAGCAACTGAAATAGATCGAAGGAAATCTTCAAATAACAATTCAACAGACACTCCACGTATCGTTGCGTCGACACCGAAGGATATCAGCCCAAAAGCTGACCTGCCAACACTCGATGCGTCGAAGATTCCGACCGTAACTTACTGCGAACTAATTAAAAACGCCGCAGATTACGACCGGAAGATCGTCCGTGTGCGCGGAGTTTACTTTAACGGATTCGAGCGAATGTTTTTCTACGACGAACACTGCGTCAAAAATGAGCCGCCAACTGCGGGAAAAGATATCCCTGCAGAAACTTGGATTGAGTGGGACGACGATTACGGGCGCCAGGACAGATCGCACGAAGCCAAACAATATCATGCCGTCAAATCGGGCGAGCGACGCGATGTGACGGTCATCGGAAAATTCTTCGGCACCCGAGACATCAACAACACCGGCAGCGGAAAACATCAGCTTCGAGTGATGCTCGTAGAAAATGTGTCGAATGTTGAAAATTAGAATCGAGCCGATGAGTTCGCCGGACATTCGGGCGGTCCCGTCGTGCCTAGTTTCGAAAAAGGGGATATCAAAATGAAAAGCGGTTCATGTGTTAAATGCAGTGCTAAAACTGTCTATTATTCAGACCAGAAATATCCAAATAACGGACTCAAAACCGACAGTGGCTATCCTTTCTTGTCTATCTGCAAAGACAACAAGTGGATCCCCGACATTCACAGTTCTCAAATGATTTCGTTCGTATGCAAAACCTGCGGATATTTCGAAATGCACGTGAGGGATCTGGATGTGTTGGAAAAACTTGACGATTGCGACAACTGGAAGAAAAGTTGAACTAAGCTAAACGTTTGAAGCGGATTGGTGTGGTTCCTTGGTGAACATTATGAAAAAATTAACTAGAGATCTTTTCGAGATCTTTTTGCTAACAATAGCCTTTGTAAGCTTAGCAGATGCCCAAATTTCCACTGGTGGAAACTATTCGCTAGCGCAAACCGCGATCGCGAACGGCGGAGCAAGCGGCGCAACCGCCAGCGTGAATGGCACCTACACGATCGAAGGCTCTATTGGACAGAGTACCGCCGGAACGACCGAGCAAGCGTCATCGTACAAGTTTCAACCCGGGTTTTGGCACGCGGCCACGGTTTTCGGGCCGACTGCGGCCACAGTAAATTTGGCTGGTCGTGTCACGACGGCTGGTGGTCGCGGGATCCTCAATGTCCGATTAACGATAACGAATCAGAACGGCACATCGCGTTCAATTCTGACGAGTTCATTCGGTTACTTTCGCTTTGAAGATATAGAGGTCGGGCAAACAT
Source organism: Acidobacteriota bacterium (assembly GCA_043737915.1). GTDB lineage: Bacteria > Acidobacteriota > Blastocatellia > Pyrinomonadales > Pyrinomonadaceae > OLB17. The sequence goes on along the minus strand of JAYSZT010000319.1, from coordinate 2,136 downwards.
ATGTCATCCAGATAAATAGCAAACGTTATCAATTTGGCAATGACACACAGATAATTTCTGTCAACGACGAAATTACAGATCTTCTGTTTACGGCTCTACCGGATTGACCTTTTAGACGAACCTCACCGCTGGTATTCAACTACAAAACGATCCGGCTCGTTTTCGTCGACCGGTGGCAGGATCACAAAATCTGTTTGCGTTAGGCCGTTTTCCTCGAATCGCGACAGGTCGCGGCGGGACATCGGCCATGGCAGAATATCAGGCTCGACATCATCTTCGCGGCCTCGCGTGACAACGACCAGATTACCTTTTTTGGCGACGAAGGTTGCGATAATGTCGATAACCTTCGGCCGCATTTCTAACGGCAAAGGTTGGATGGTATAGATCTCAAGCACGAAATCGAACGCACCGATCCATTCCTTTGGCGAATCAAACAGGTCAGCAGTTTCGAATTGAATATCGGCCTCTCCGTAGAGCCGTTTCGCCCATTCGATCGCTGTCGGTGAGATGTCGAAGGCCGTAACCTTAAACTCGAGGTCGTGCAAATACTTGGCATCGTCGCCGAGCCCACATCCGACGACCAAGGCCGTTCGTCCGTTACCTTTGAGTTCGGTCGAATTAGCCCATTTCCGAAAGTACGCGTTAGGTTCGAGATCTGCCCACGGAATCAGTTCAGTGTTCCCCGCCGACTCTTTGTACAGTGCCTCGAACCAACCCGTCGCATCACCGCGCTCCCCAAACTCCGCCGCCAATTCCCGCGTCCTCGCCCTCGGATCAAATTCGTCGTCGCTCATTGCCATGCCCTCCATATTAAGACGTATTATACCTGACGTCTCAGGCGAAACTGACCGATCAATCAGATAAATTACGGTCCAATTCAAATTGAAAATGGCCGGCAGTCAAAGGTTTATCTGACTGTCGGCCACTGACTGATCAAGGATCGACCTACATATGAATAGTCAGATCATGGACGCCTTCGGCGGCTTCCATGACGGCTTCGGAAACTGTCGGGTGAGCGTGGATGATGCGGCCTAGTTCGTCGGCGGTGGACTCGAGAGCCATGGCGACGCAGGCTTCGGCGAGGAGCTCGGTGGCGTGCGGGCCAATCATATGAACGCCGAGGATCTCGTCGTATTTCTTTTCACTAACGATCTTGATGAAACCATCGGTCTCGCCTAGAATACGTGCCTTGCCAGAGGCCGAGAATGGGAATTTGCCGACCTTGACGTCATATCCGGCTTCTTTCGCCTTTGCCTCAGTCAGGCCGACACTTGCTACTTCCGGGTCGCAGTAGGTGCAGTTTGGGACGAGGTTTTGTTTGATCGGCTCGACCTTTTTGCCGGCGATCTTTTCGACGACCATGATACCTTCTTTCGAAGCGAGGTGAGCGAGCCACGCAGTATCGATAACGTCCCCGATGGCGAATACGTTGGGTTCGTCGGTCTCGCAATATTCATTGACCTTGATCGTTCCGCGCGGATTCACAACGATCTTGGTGTTCTCGAGACCGATGCCCTCGATCATCGGCATCCGGCCGACGGCGACGAGCAGCATTTCTGCCTCGAACGTAACGTCATCGCCCTTGGCGTTTTTGCCGGAAACCTTGACGCCTTTTTTATCTTTCGTCAGCTTATCGAGCTTGATTCCCGTCTCACATTTAATGCCGGATTTCTTGAACGAGCGGGCGAGTTCCTTCGAAACGTCGGCGTCCTCGATCGGCACGATCCGATCCATTAGCTCAACGACGGTCGTCTCGCAGCCGAAGCGGTGAAATACACTGGCGAACTCAACGCCCACAGCACCCGAGCCCATGACGATCATCGATTTCGGCACTTTGGTCAGCTCGAGAATATAATCGGAATTTACGACCTGCTTGCCGTCCGTCTCAAATCCGGGGATCGGACGAACGACCGAACCCGTGGCAATGATGATGTTCTTCGATTCGATCGTCTGTATCTTGCCGTCGGCCATGGCGACCTCGACCTTGCCACGACCTACGATCTTGCCAAAACCGTTGAAGATCGTGGCTTTGTTCTTTTTCATCAGGTAGGTCACTCCGGCTGAGTTTTTAGCGACGACGTCCGACTTGTATTTCTGAACTCCCGCCCAATCAAAGTCGAGTCCTATCACCTTTAG
>JAYSZT010000318.1:0-2831 GCA_043737915.1 Acidobacteriota bacterium | reverse complement strand
CAGATGGATACCGCAATGCGTTCGATCCGCGAGGATTATCCCGAACCTGCTCAGCGGGCGATGTTGAATCTGCTCGATTCGCACGACACAAACCGAGCGCTTTTTACACTGACGATCGGCGGTGATACCGGTCTAATCCAGGCAAAGGAACGTCTGAAACTCGCTGCGGCATTTCAGTTTACCTACAACGGTGCTCCAATGGTGTATTACGGTGATGAAGCGGGCATCAACGCTCCGTCAGTCGCTGTTAACGGCAACGGGCAGTTCGAGGATGATCCGTACAACCGAGCTCCTTATCCATGGGCTGACGAAGCCGGAGACGCAAATATTTACGGACCAGCGGATAACGCCCTGATCAGTTACTACGCGAAGCTCGGTGCAATTCGAAAGCGCCACACAGCCCTGCGAACCGGAAGTTTTACTACGGTTTTGATGGGCGACACTACCGCTTCCACGACCGATAACAATACCTTTGCGTTTGCTCGGATGGACACGAGAGATAGAGTTGTCGTCGCTTTGAATAACGGTAATTCCTCAAATACTGCGACGCTTCCTGTCGCACCGTATTTTCCAGATGGGGCTACAGTTTCAGATCTCCTTAACAATACTGTTTACACCGTTTCGGGTGGCTCGATCAGCGTGACTCTGCCGGCACGAGGAGTCGTGATCCTGTCTCGCCCCGCAACCGCTGCTCCGATCGATCTCGACGGCGACGGGAAGACTGATCTTTCGATATTTCGTCCGAATGGAGTAACCTCCGAGTGGTGGTGGTTGAATTCCGGCACGGGCGGGAATTCGGCACTGCAGTTCGGGGCGAGTACGGATAAAATTGTCCCTACCGATTTCACGGGCGACGGCAAGACGGATGTTGCCTTTTGGCGACCCTCGACCGGGCAGTGGTTCGTTCTGCGGAGCGAGGATTTTTCTTTCTTTGCGTTTCCATTTGGTGTGACCAGTGACGTGCCGGTTCCGGCCGATTATGACGGCGATGGGAAATCGGATGCTGCTGTGTTCAGGGAGAGCTCGCTAACGTGGTTTATCAATAGATCGTCTGGCGGAACGGATATCATCGGCTTTGGGGCGGCTGGTGATAAACCGGTCGTTTCCGATTACGATGGTGATGGTAAAGCTGACATCGCGATCTTTAGGCCAAACGGTGCGAACGGCGCCGAATGGTGGCTAACACGGAGCACCACCGGAGCGGTGTTCGCAACCCAGTTTGGTGCGTCGACGGACAAGACTGTTGTTGGTGATTACACCGGCGACGGTAAGGCCGACATTGCATTCTGGCGGGCGTCAACCGGGTTTTGGAACGTTCTTCGGAGCGAAGACCTTTCGTTCTACGCTTTCCCGTTCGGAGCCTCGACCGATATCCCGAGCCCCGGAGACTACGACGGAGATGGAAGAATCGATGCTGGCATATTTCGCCCGTCGAACGCGACTTGGTTTGCCCAACGCTCAACCGCCGGCACGCTCATTCAACAGTTCGGATCAGTTGGCGACCAACCGCTGCCAAACGCTTTTGTAAGGTAGACAGATAAATAATTACAACCCGCATTGCGTTGCTTATCTGTTTGGCAGTTTAGAAGTTGATTGGTCACCAATTGGCCATCGATGACTTACTGTGCAACGAGGCTGAATTCTCGCACGGTCGATCTCTAAATGGTCGCCGATCTGAGATCAAGTTACTTTTCGACGATTCTGCCGATCTCGTTCTTCAGATTTTCACGCTGAACGAGCAGACGCAAAAATAGACCTCTCTGCCGAAACAGGAGCCACGCAGATCTCAGCCACACCCGCATATCAATAAGAGTCTCAGACGATCGGAGAGCGATGTACCCGGCAAAAATCGTCATCGGAATCGAAACGAGTGCGACCTGCCAGTCTGAGAAATACCAGGTCGTTAACGCGACCACAAGCCACGTGAGCGGCATCAATCCGAGTGCGGCGATGATCGTCGAGCTCGAACCGGCGACGTCGTTGTCGTGGGTTTTGAAAAGCTTTCCGAGAAGATTCGAGAATAGATACGCGGGTGAATGAATGATCGCTCCGACGGTCGCTAAAGGTGCGAATATAATCAAAAATAGTCCGCGCAAGATCAAGTATCTGAATACGTGCAACGTCGGATGTTGGAGAACTGACAAACTTTCGGTTGTGACCCCACTGGCTTTCAGGTTGTCTTCGTAACGATCAACTTTTGCCTTCAAATCATCCATCTTCTGCGGGTCGTTCTTTTCGAGCAGCGTGTATTTTTCGGCGAATCCCTGCAGTCTAATGACGGTTTGGGTCAGAGTTTGTTTGAAAATAATATTTTCATAGACCGACGAAAATAACGCTTCAGCTTTTAATATAGTGTCGAGTTCCGTTTCGGTCCCGATATTCAGAGTGACATTGCGCAAGGATTGCTCAATCATTGCCGTTAGTTTTAAGACGGCATCACGTGGTGACTCGCCCTTTATATCGAGATCTGTCGCTTCAACTTCAAATACCTCGCCATAACGGATCAAGGCTTCGCTTCTGAAAGACGTTTTAGAGGTGTAATAAAGTCCGACCGGAACTATTTTCAGTACCTCTTCGCTCGATTCGCCGCTTGGAAGTGAATTGCCTGTCGGCGAAGGAGTTTTTGACACTGAGCCGAGAGCGATTCGTGCTGCACCCGTTTTTATCTTTTGCAGCTGCGGATGGTCGTGCGATATTCCTTCCGGAAAGATCGCGATACAGCGTCCGAGCCTTAGTAATTCATAACAATTATCGAACGTGACGGCGTTGGTCTCTTCCTTCGCCTCCGCGTCGATACGTCGGTAGATCGGTAATATCTCGAACGTTCGCAG
>JAYSZT010000317.1:0-27833 GCA_043737915.1 Acidobacteriota bacterium | reverse complement strand
AAAAATGGCGGAGACGACAGGATTCGAACCTGTGGTAGTCTTTTGGACTACAACGATTTAGCAAACCGCCGCTTTCAGCCGCTCAGCCACGTCTCCGTACCCGTCGATTATCCATCGAGGGCAATTTCCAATTTTAGCCGTCCGGCAAACTTTGTCAAGCACCAACGCATCGAATAGTCACGCAAAGCAGAAGTATCACGCTTGACACATTTGCGTTTTACGCACAAACTACGAAAGTTACTAGTATTAGCCGTTTTTATGACGATTGCCGGTAGATTCAAGATATTAATTTCCGCCTCGATGGCGACCGCGGCGATCCTATTCGCGTCGACTATATCGGCAGACGCGTCCATCGTCACCGTTACAGCGGAAAGTAATAGCAGCAATCTCGGTACGATCAAAGGCGTTGTTCGTGACGAAGGCGGAACGCCGATCGCCGATGCCACCGTTGCTATCTTTCGGTTAGGCACGTCAAAATTGCTCAAACAGGTTAGTTCAACGGCAAACGGCAGCTTCCTCGCCAAGATAATTCCTGGCACATACACAGTTCTTGCAGTTGCTCAAGGGTTCAATCCGGTCACGCTCTCTGACGTCGCAGTCAATCGATCAACGGAATTGGTGTATGGCTTTCGGCTGGAGCGTTCCGGTAACGGCAATACGCTGCCGGAGAAACGCGTCGACCGGAATAGCTCAAAATGGCGCATTCGTGCGGCCCAGATGCAGCGCTCGATCTATCAGAATCAGGAGGGCGACAAAGCAAATGTTGCGCTCCAGGAAACCGAACCTGAGACGGTACCCGACGAGAATTCGCGTAAGGGACAGAGCGTTGTCGAAACCTACGTCGCGGCGTCGGAACGCGGTAATTATACAGGCGTTAACTTCGCCACGTTGTTGCCGGTCGGTGATGACACTGAGATCATTCTCGCCGGACAAATAGCCAAAGGTTTCAACGCCCCGCAGCGTTTCGATGCCGCAGTCAAATTTCGCCCGAATACCAAACATCAGATCCGTATCAATACCGGGTTTGCCAAACTCGGCAGTGTCAACTCACTCGGCGGCGACCGTTCGCTTGGGCAATTCTCCTTTCAGGCGACTGACGAATGGAACGTCCGGGAAGGGTTGATACTGGTTTACGGACTCGATTACTCAAAGTTTGTCGGTGCCGGGGGCGATTCGTCGCTTTCGCCGCGTATCGGACTGCAATTCGACATCGATTCGAAAACACGGCTTCGCACAGCTTTCACGACCCAAACTGAGGATCAAACCTGGTCACAGGCCATCGAACTTGAAGGCACTCAGGTGCTTTTTCGCGATCCGGTCGCGGTCGACGATCTCGTCATCACCAAAAGCTACCCGCAAATGAACAAGAGTCGACGGCTCGAGTTCGGGATCGAACGCATTCTCGATAATCGTTCGTCGGTCGAGGCGAACGCGTTTTTTGACACGACGATCGGACGCGGTGTCGGGCTTAACAGTTTACCTTTCGACGTACTCGGCTCGGCGGATTTCGGTGAGATCGTTGCGAATCAACAGGGCCGAAGCCACGGTGTTCGTATCGTTTACAATCGGCGCTTGTCCGGAGTTTTCAGTGCGGCGGGTGGTTACTCGGTCGGCAGCGGTCAAAAGCTTTCGCCCGAGGCGGTCACGAATCCGGCAGATGCGTTCGAGAATGCGATCTTCCAGTCGTTTTACGGCTCGTTGACGGCAGATTTTAAAACGGGCACGAACGTAAAGACCGTCTTTCGACTTTCTCCTGAGGCAACCGTTTTCGCGATCGATCCGTTCAAGGGACGCCTCGCTATCTACGATCCCGGTTTGAGCGTTAAGGTTACGCAAAGTCTGCCGACGCTTGGCCTGCCGTTTCGTGCAGAGGCGATCGTCGATGCCCGCAACCTGTTCGATTTTCAAGGCGGCGTCAGCGGCGAAGAAGGCACTCTACGCCTCAGTGGCCAACGTCGAACTCTCCGCGGAGGCATCTTGGTAAGGTTTTAAGAACGGTCACAATTGATCGACTTTTGAGGGAGCCTGTTCGGCTCCTTTTCTGTTTGTTGAGATATATCTGAACTTTTGTCCAAAAATTCGGATTGTAAAGCAAAAAACTGTATAAATATTTCTCTCAAAGTGTGCGAAATAACACCAAACTGCTTGGAAAAGCATCTCAATTGCGGGTATTTGGTTACACGGGGCGAATTATCGCATTGGAACGTGTTTTGCGTCCCAAAATCGTTGGAAAAGTCCACTTTTACTGATGACTGGTAAAGTTCTCACAAGTTCGAGCCTGATCTGGCTCTTGGCGTCCGTCCTGCTGATCGCAGGCGGTGCCCTTAACTTGTCACAGCGTGCCTTGCAAAAGCTGCCTCCGACCGACGGCGTGCTTTGGGTTCATCGGGCGGATGGGATCTACGCCGAGAAGGTTCTGGCAGGATTTCCCGGTTCGCGTTCGGGTATTTCTGTGGGCGATAAGTTGATCGGGATCGGCACCGACAGCGACAAAATTGAAGAGGTAATATCCGTTGCGGACGTGCCGATGTATCTCGATGCGGTCGGAGTGGACGGTAGTCTCACCTATTTTTACCAGAAGCCGGGTTACTCATTCACTGACAACTATTACTACGCTGATCTGCGGCACATTGATTCGGTGCCGCGTTGGACACCTTCGATAATCTTTCTAGCGATCGTTGGTCTGGTTTGGCTCGGCGTCGGGTTGTTCGTGCTTTTTAAGCAAGGCAGCCGTTCGCCGTTCGTCATTCACTTCGCCAGCGTTTGTCTTGCTGCGTTTGTCTTTCACACCTACAACGCCATCGGCACCGGCCAGGATTTTGATCTCGCCGTCGGGCTGATCGACAACATTGCGTTCGCCTTTTTCGTGCCGCTCTTCCTTCATTTTTGTATTCGCTATCCGGTTCGAAGCGAGGTTTTTGATGACAAGCCTTGGAAAACGTACGTGCTCTACGCTCCATCAACGGTTGTTTCCGTATGGATGGTAATGCTGTCGCTGATCCCGGCACTTTTTTGGCGTTCGTCGATCGCCGGATCGATCGTGTCGTTCGACGACCGATTTAATCTGACTGGCAATACGTATAATTTTTTGCTCATCCACTTCATTGTCGGTGTCTCGACCGGTGCAGGATTTCTGGTTTGGCGATTCGTTAAGAATCAGCAGATCGTCGTACGGCAGCGTCTGAAATGGGCGATGTGGGGAACGATCGCCGCCGTCATTCCGATCATTCTGATGCAAATCGCCGGGCGATTCGGTGTGCAAATAGCTGATGACACCTTTGCCACGGCCCTGACGACGCTACCGCTAGGACTCATCCCTCTCAGCTTTGGCCACTCCGTTGTGCGATACCGTTTGATGGATGTCGACGTCGTTGTCCGCCGGGCATTGGTCTACGCATTAACGACGGTCGCGATCGCAATGATGATCGGTGCGGTCGCACTCGGCCTCGTGTTCCTGGCGGTCGGGAACAATCTTTCGACGACAGAGATCACTCTGCGAGCGTTGATCGCGATCATTGCAATGGGTGCGATCGTGATGCTGAGCGAGCCTCTGAAAAAATTCCTGCAGGAACGCGCCGATCGCTTTTTTTACGGCGAACGCTACGATCTGCGGCAGGGCCTGCTCGATTTCGGCAAAACACTTTCCGCGACGACGGCGCTCGATCCGCTCCTCAACGCATTAGTTGAGCGCTTGCGGCAGGTGCTCGATGTTCAGAAGGTCGCAGTACTGATAGAGGACGAAAAAGCGTCGTCGCATTACCGGCTGGCCAAATCGGTTGGGCTCGACGAAGTTTTCAAGGTACCGGCAGATTTCCGCACGATGATCCGTCAGAGATCGGCTGACAAAGGTATTGTCCGTGCTGACGAATTAGATCTCCAGGACGAAGATCTCGATCAGCATACGAGTCCGACGCCGACAACGCGTCAGGAACTGCACTACTTTGTACCGTGCGTCGCCCGCGGCAAGATGGTCGCGGTGATCGGCCTTGGACGAGCCAGCGACGGTTCGCTCTTGTCTTCGGAAGATCTAGAGATCCTGCGAACGATCTCCGGATACATCGCGGTCGCGGTCGAGAATAGTCGGCTTTACGAAGAGCAGCAGACGCACAACGACGAATTGGCACTGCTCAAGGAATTTAATGAATCGATCGTCGAATCGGTGAACGTCGGCCTGTTGGCAGTCGACGAAGACGGCCGCGTTATCCGTTGCAATTCGCCATTTGAGCAAATGATCGGTCGGAACCGCGATGAGGTCGTCGGTCGCCGGGTCGAGGACATATTTGACGAAAGCTTCGCACTTAATCTTGAGAACATCCTCGGCAAATCGCGTTGGCATTTGACCGAGATCCGCAACGCGTACAAGCTCCACACGTTCGACGCCGATGGCAAATCGCTGATCCTGAACGTCGCGGTCGCTCCGCTTCGCTCGGTCTCAAATCAGCACACAGGAGCGATCATTGTTCTTGAGAATGTCTCGTCGAGAGTCAAATTAGAAGAGACCCTTCAACAGAGTGAAAAGCTTTCCAGCATCGGTCTGCTCGCCGCCGGTGTCGCTCACGAGGTGAACACTCCGCTTACCGGCGTCTCGAGCTATACGCAGATGCTGCTCGGAATGATACCCGAGACCGATCCAAAACACGCACTTCTACAAAAAATGCAGCGCCAGACCGAGCGGGCTACGAACATTGTCGGAAACCTGCTCAATTTCTCGCGTACCGGCAATTCGACCGAGTTCGGCGATACCGACCTCAATCATTTGCTTAACGACACGCTCCAACTGCTCGAACCTCAGCTTCGCAAAACTAATATTGAGATCGTTAAAGAGTATGCGGAATCACTTCCCGCCATCACCGGCAGCGGCGGAAAGTTGCAACAGGTTTTCACGAATTTGATCCTCAACGCACGAGATGCGATGTTCGGCGGCGGACGGATCACCTTGAAGACCTTTGCCGGCGACGATGATACGGTGATAGTCGAAGTTTCGGATACCGGTGAGGGAATACCGGCGGACAATCTAACGAAGATATTTGACCCTTTCTTCACGACGAAAGGTGTCGGCAACGGTACCGGGCTTGGTCTTGCCGTGACTTACGGGATCGTCCAAGAGCACGCCGGTTCTATCGAGGCTCAGAGTAAGACCGGCGAAGGGACAACCTTTCGCGTTACGTTCCCGGCAGCCCACGCCGCTCGACGACGAGCCGTTAGCTAGTCGCTACCTCGGGTCTTTCATTTCTCAAAAAATATATCGCTACGAAAAATGCCACGAGCATGATCGCTGACGCGACGAAGAAGGTTCGCTGGATCGTACTGTCGTCGAGTTGGCCGATCGCGTTGTTAAGCAAATAGCCGGCTATAATAGGTCCGATCGCACGAGCGAGGCTGGCGCCCGATTGAACCACACCCAGCGCTTTCCCTTGCTCGCTTTCCGATGCATTTTTTGAAGCGAGGCTCGTCAATGCCGGCGATGCAAGGGAATTCCCGATCGAAAACAGCGCGACGCCTAACAGCAAAGCGATCAACCCGCCGTATTCAGGCCTCACGAACGGCACCGCGAAAAGGCTGATCGTCAGGAAAAGGCATCCGATCACGACGAGTCGCGACTCACCCAACCACTTAGACAACCGCCCGAAAAGTCCGCCTTGCAGCAATATCGCCAAAACACCGATGTAAACGAAAAGATAGCCGTTCTGCTCAGCGGTGTAGCCAAACCGCTTCATTGTGTAGAGAACGAATGCGGTCGTCATTATCGAAAATCCCACGACGACGAGAAAATAGATGAACGTTATGATCCGAAAACGTGAATCCCGGAGCGACTCAAATATCTCCACAAAACGATTGATATTCCGGGGTGATTCGACCGCCGCATTCTTCTTAAGCGACTCGGGCAAGAAAAAATAGAGGGCGATCGCATTTGCTACGGACAGTGTTCCCGCAAAGAAAAACGGTACGCTGTTGCCGTATTTGCTGAGTATCCCGCCGATTGCAGGTCCAAGGACAAAGCCAATGCCGAATCCGGCACCGATCAGACCCATACCTTTCGCACGATTTTCGCGCGTTGTGACGTCAGCAATGTAGGCCTGGGCAGTCGAGATGTTTCCGCCTGTCAAACCATCGAGAATTCGACCCGCAAAGATGATGAACAGCGTGTTTGCAAACCCGATCATGAACAATCCGGCCGCCGTTCCCAGGAGACTAAAAAACAGTATCGGACGCCGTCCGTACTTGTCCGACAGGCTGCCCAGTATCGGCGAAAAAATGAACTGCATTATCGAGTATGACGCCAGCAACCACCCAAGCTGGACCGGCGTCGCACCAAATGCGTCGCTCTCGACATAATACGGCAAGACCGGAATAACAATGCCGAACCCGATCAGATCGATCAGGATCGTGACAAAAATTATAGCTATCGGCCGGGTGAAAAATTTCTCGTTATCCGTCTCGGTTTGCATCTTTCTGAAACTGAACTCGGCGGTAAATATCGGGCAGAGGAATAGACAATTCGACGGAAGTTAAATCGACGACATCGTCGCTCTCGTTGAAGCAATACGTCAGCCAACCACCATTTGGTTGTCGGCGGTGAACCTCGACGTTCATTTTATCCTGATCGATGACAACGTATTCTTGCAGACTCGGTATTTGCAAATAATAGAGCAGCTTTTCACTGCGGTCGATCCGCTCGGTCGATGGTGAGGTGACCTCAATGATCAGGATCGGATGATTTCGAAAATAGGGATCCTCGGGTTCTTCTTCGCATGAAACCAGTACATCCGGATAGTAATAGACCGTTTGGGACGCCCGAACTTTTATGTCACCGAAAAAAGGTTCGCATTTTGAGGAGTCTAGCTTCGACAATAATAGCGAGTAAAGATCACCAACTATACGGTTGTGATCATCACTTGCACCTGCCATCGAAAATATCTCGCCTTCGATAAACTCGTGCTTGAGCGGGCTCGTTACTTCACCAGCCAGATAATCCGCAACGCTGATTCTTGTCTTTAGCTTAGGTAAACCCATATCGAAATTTTAGCAAACATTTGATTCATAGTAGAATATCTTAAAACATAGCATAGCCGAGGAGCCTGTCATAAAAATGCATCGAATATTCACCGCGAAACTAGTCACTATTCTGGCTCTGGCCATTACGTTCTCAATGTACAAAGACACGAACGCGCAAAAGAAGGCGCCAAATACTTCAAAACCAGCCGCCGTTGAGGCGAAACCGGCCACACCCGACGTCGCCTACACAGTATCCATGACAAAGCCGTCGACGCATCTGCTCGAGGTCGATGTCGCGGTGAACTGGAAACAGATGCCTGAAAAGCTCGAGGTGAAAATGCCGGTCTGGACGCCGGGCAGTTATCTCGTACGAGAATACGCTCGACACGTGCAGGATTTTGTCGCAAAAGACGCGACTGGTGCCGAGCTCACGTGGCGAAAGATCAACAAGAACACCTGGCAGATCGATACGAAATCGGCCGGTGCAGTTGCCCTAAGTTACAAGGTCTACGCCAACGAACTCACCGTTCGTACGAATGAGCTCAATGACGAACACGCGTTCTTTAACAATAGTGCGACGCTGATGTTTATTAAAGATCAGCTAGGAGCGTCGCCAACGGTCACGGTCAAGCCTTTTGGGAACTGGAAGGTTGCGACGGGCCTTCCGAAGTTCGGCGGCACGGCGAACACATTTATCGCCGAAAACTACGACGTTCTTTACGATTCGCCGTTCGAGGTTAGCAATTTTAAGGAATTTAAGTTCGACGTGCGCGGCGTGCCGCATCGATACGTCATCACCGGCGAGGGCAACTACGACCTTGCCAAACTCGCGGCAGACTCGGCGAAGATCGTCGAGGAAGCGGCTAAGATCTTCGGCGAATTGCCGTACAAGGATTACACTTTTATCGTCAACCTTCGCGGCGGCGGCGGCCTCGAGCATCTGAATTCGACAGCACTGCAGACTAACCGTTTCGCCTTCAAACCCGACGGCAGGTACAAAGGTTTTCTCGGTTTGGTGGCTCACGAATACTTTCATGCATTCAATGTGAAGCGGATCCGTCCAGACGCACTCGGCCCGTTCGATTACGAAAACGAGAATTACACGAAACTGCTGTGGGTCGCCGAGGGCGGCACGGAGTATTTTTCGAATCTGTTGCTGCTGCGGGCCGGACTGATCACGCCGCAGGAATATCTGGCCGGTCGTTCGGACGGCATTCAGCAATTGCAGCAGCGTCCCGGCCGATTCGAGACGAGTCTCGAGGACGCCAGTTTCGACGCCTGGATCAAATATTATCGCCCGGACGAGAACGCGATAAACAACCAGATCTCGTATTATGACAAAGGCGAGATCGTCAACATGTTGCTCGACGTAACGATCCGCACTTCGTCAGCCGGAGCAAAATCGCTTGATGATGTGATGCGGTATCTTTATACCGAATATTTTAAGAAGGGTAAGAATTACACTCCCGAGGACTTTCAGAAAGCGTCTGAGATGATGGCCGGAAAGAGTCTCAATGAATTCTTTTCGAAATACGTTCGCGGCACTGACGAGATCGATTACAACGCGATCGTTGCGGGAATGGGGATCACTTTGAACGCAACCGCCGCCGCTCCGGGCAAGGCATATCTCGGTGCGGATCTCGCCGAGGACGCGGGAAGATTGACGATCCGTTCGGTTCCGGTCGGAACTCCGGCGTACGATCAGGGACTCAACACCGGTGACCAGATCGTGGCGATAGACGGCTACCGGGCGACGCAGGCGTTTTTGCAGAGCTATCTGGCGGAACGCAAGCCGGGCGATAAGGTAAAATTGACGCTCTTCCGGTTCGACGCTCTTCGAGAAGTTGCGTTTACGCTTGGCACCAATATTAGAAAGGATTACGCTTTTGCGCCGATCGCCGCACCGACCGACGGCCAGACGAAACTTTTGAACCAATATTTGAATGTCGATCCTAAATAGAACAACTCGCAGCGTAGCAGTTTTATTCGCCGCGATCAGTATCGTCAACATCGGTTGCGGCGGTCCGGCAAATGTCAGCAATAAAGCCGGGCCCACCGCAATGCGCGAGGTTCCGGCCGTACGCCTGAACTATCGATACGAAGGCGACGTTCCGGCACCGAGCATTGCGGATGCTTTGGTTTCGACGGAAGAATCGCGCAATCCGGCCGTCCAGGCCGACTTCGACGCGAATCGCCCACAGGAGCAGCTTGACAGAACGATCACTTCGCCGGATAAGAAACACGTTTTCGCCGTTTATCGCACGGTTACCGACCTCAGCTTCGAGTTTCGTCTCGATGCGTACTCGCCTGAGGGGAAACTCCTTCGGAAGGTAACATCGGATGCAATGGCAGTGCATTTTCCGGACACGATAGTCTGGTCACCTGATTCGACTTCGGTCGCTTTCGTCGCGATGACGCGGGCGGCGGGAGCCACGATAATGCCGGGTTCAGTAAACGTTCCCGCAAATTCTGCGACAAATACCGTGACGAACTCGGCAGTAAGCTCCGCCGTGAATACGAATTCTTCGATCGCGACCGATACAAGCACTCAGATTCCCGATGCGAATGCGAATACCGCATCGGATGCAACGCCGACCGCGGTTGCTCCGACACCGCCGGCCCCGACCGGCATTTTGACCTTTCGATCCGAGCAGATCTATACCTGCAACGCCGACGGCGGAGCGTTAAAACCGCTTACGCAGAACGAAGGCCTGATCTATTTTTATTACGTCTGGTCGCCCGACAGCTCGATGCTTGCGGCACTCGCTACAACGGCCCGGGAATGGCGATATTTAGAGGTTTTATCTGAAGGTAAAGGCGAAGCGATGGTGCCGCTCGGCCGTCCGCGGATCGTTGAGAAGAACGGTCGTGAACGCCTCCTCGATGATAACCTGACCGCCGTTCACCCGGTATGGTCGCCTGATTCGGCAAAGGTGGCGGTGGCTTTCGGCACGCAGATCCGCGTTTATGATGGCGGTGTGACAGCACCGACACAGGCTGCGATACCGCTCAAAAATCAACTTCTGATCTCATCGCAGGCATACGATAAGGATCAACAAAGAAAGCTACAGGCGTCGAATACAACCCTCGATGCGAATGGCGTCACGCCAACACCTGAACCGGATGAACCGCTGACAACATTGCCGGATGAGAAATCGCTCGTCTCTTTCAACCCGATCGTCGAGGTCGCCTGGACAGCCGACGATCTCCTCTATTTCAAGACAGCGTACCTCAAACGAATGAAGATCGAGGCCGACAATGTGACCAGTTTTCTTCGCTGGCACCGCCTCGCACTTTCACCCCAAGTCGTGAATACACCGGTCAAATAAAAAATATGAAATATGAATCGATCGCCGACATCTACTCGGCAAACCAAAAAATTGACGATGGCTTTCAAAGTTTGCTCGCGACCATTTCGGACGCCGACGCCCACGCCGAAATACCGGGGGAAAAATGGACGATCGCGGCCCTGGTAGAGCACGTTGCCATCGTCGAATTTAACATGGCCAAGATCTGTGCGAAGTTGGCTGCCGCTGCAAAAGAATCGGGCAAGGCGTCTGACGGCACTTTTGCGGTCTCGTCCAATTTTGCCGAAAAATCAGTGGAGATCGCCGACGTTAAACTGGACGCTCCGGAAATGGTTCATCCGATCGGCGGCGTGCCTATTGCGGAATCGATAGAAAAGTTAAAAGCGTCGAATGCCGATCTCGAAGCGTTGCGTCCCGTCATCGAAAGCTTTGACGTGTCAGGATCGCATTTCCCGCATCCGTTCATCGGAAATATGACCGCTGCCGAATGGTTGCTGCTCGCCGGCGGACACAAAATGCGGCATATTCGCCAGATCCAAAACCTCCTAGCGAAAGTTCGAGCATAATAAAAATCCCCGGCTGAGTGGAGGGTAGACTCAGCCGGGGATAGCTTGCTTCGAACTAATTTGTTTCTGCTCGTTGAACAGATAATCGCTCGAAGCTATCACTTGAGATGATATCACTTAAGCGTTGGTTGTTAAAAAAAGGACAGGAGATCTCCTGCCCTTTTCTAGTTTACGGCTACTGGGCAATTACCGGCTTGTCGCCGTCGATGCCGAAGTGTGAGGCCTGAAACTGACCATCCGAACTCCGCATTATGTACCAGTTACCATCCGATGGGCGAAACACGGCGATGTCTGTCTTACCGTCGTTGTCGTACATTCCTGCGACCGGAATGTCGCCGTCGAGACCAAATTTCGCGATCGAATAACCGGAGTCTGAGCTTCGTAAGGTGTACCAAACACCGGTCGACGGTCTGAAAACAGTTACATCCGAACGTCCGTCGCCGTCAAAATCGCCGCGGACCGGGATGTCTCCGTTCGAGCCGAAATGTACCGCCCTCGGCTGGCCGTCAGAACTTCGAACCCAGTACCAGTTACCGTCGCTTGGACGGAACAGCACCACGTCGTCCTTACCGTCACCATCCATGTCGGCAGGCATCGGTTGGTCACCTGCGAGACCAAAGTTGACGAACGAAAATCCGGTGTTGTTGCTCTTCTGGATGTACCAGACGCCGTTCGATGGACGAAAGACCGCCAGGTCGAGCCGACCGTCCCCATCAAAATCACCACGGACCGGCGTATCGGTTGCGATACCGAATGCGAGCCCTGTGACGCCGCCGTCCGAGCTGCGTTTGATCTCCCAGACGCCCTGACCATTGACGTTTCGGTAGACCGCTGCGTCTGTTCGCCCGTCGCCGTCATAATCACCTGAGACGATCTTGTCCGCCGCCGACCCGAAAACCTGTGCATTAAATCCCGCAGAGTTCTGCGAGTACCAGGTATTCGTTGACGGTCGGAATACGGCCAGGTCGTTACTTCCATCGCCGTCGAAATCGCTGTTGTTCGACTGCTGACGGAACGTACCGCGGATCTCGCCGTCCGGATTGTTAACGCTTGAGATCACCGCAGACCAGAGGCCGGCACGGAGCATTTGCACCTGCACGGAGTTGACGGGGAATGTTACGGCTGCGAAATTACCGTTCGTACCGCCGACAACGGG
The DNA here is from genome assembly GCA_043737915.1 of Acidobacteriota bacterium. Taxonomy (GTDB): domain Bacteria; phylum Acidobacteriota; class Blastocatellia; order Pyrinomonadales; family Pyrinomonadaceae; genus OLB17. The sequence continues at coordinate 15,807 of JAYSZT010000317.1, read as the reverse complement.
AAACGAGAATATGTTGAGCGTCGTTCCAACCGCCGTTTCGAACCGGGCACCGGTCTGAGCACTGGACAGCATGTGAAACTCGCCGAAGGCTGTCGCCAGCGTTTCGTCGGCGTTCAACGTCACCTTAAATTCACCTGTCGCCGCCGTTCCGGCACCGGTCAGATTCGATTCGAACGATCGTCCCATCGAAGGACTTGGGCTTGGGCTCGGGGTTGGTCCCGGCGTGCCGGTCGGCGTCGGGCTCGGCCCGGTGAATCCGTTGAAGGTTCCGTTCAAGATCGCGGTGCCCGCATTTCCGATCGATATGGTGGAGCCAACGACGACAACCGGAACGGTCTGGCCGTTATCACTGCGAAGCCGCAGTCTTCCTTCTCCGCCACTCTCGAGAATTAGGTTGCCGACCGACGTACCATTGACCGAAACGTTCAGCGTCGTGCCTGCCGGCAAATTGATCTGCCGCACCCTGACCTCGAGTTCCGTTCGGCTGCTGTGCAATTCATACTGGGCAAAGCCGGCGGGCAAGACTCCGTTGATCGTCGCACCGGACAAACCGGCGAAAAGGTCACCCGCATTCGGCGTACCGTTTGGCGACGGGGACGGCGAAGGTGTGCCGGTCGGTGTGATCGTCGGCGAAGGGCTAGCGGTCGGTGTTCCGGTCGGAGTGACGGTTGGCGTTGGGTTTGGGCCACCGCCGCCTAACACGCCGGCGACGATCACGGCCGTACCGTTTTTGACATCGACGGTTGAGCCGTCATTTGTCGTCGGGACGGACTGGCCGTCTTCGGTTCTCAATTTTAATCTGGCTTTTTGCTGGATATCGACGGTCAGTGTGCCGATCGAGGCTCCATCGACGAATGCCGTAAGAACGGTGCCGGTCGGGAGCGTGAGATCCTCGACCTGGACCTCGATCTCGCGATTACCGCTCTGATAAAGTTGCCACGCGGCGTTCCCGTGCGGATTAATGCTGCCCGTCGGCGATGCGAGCGACGCCGTGCGAAGGATAATTACCGGTGTACTGTCTGCTTTGACATTGCCGGTCAACATCGGCAGCGACACCCACGCGGCCACGAGAGCCACCAGTGTGGCTGCCTGAAGTAAACGTCTGTTTGATCTGATCTTTTTCATATTTGTTCCTGCCTTATTTTTTTCGTTTACCCTTGTACTACAAAGGTGTCGTCAGAAACACAGTGCGGACATGACAGCGAAAAAGACATATAAAAAAATAAAAAAGACCGCGTTTTCACACGGCCTTTATCTGGCGTCCGAGATACTTGTAAAATTGACGACTATTTTACTAAGAACTGCTCGAAGCCGGAGCTGTTCGAAATGCCGGTCAGTACCGGACAAGCGATGTTATTAGTGACTGCACACAGGGCGTCGACGCGGCGGAGCCTGACCTCGCCCCACGGAAGATCGTTATCGTTACCCCAGCGTTTATCAACTGCGGTTTCCTTCACGCGATTCAGCAGAAGGTGAGGTGTCGGGAAAGTTTTTGCGTCGGGGTACTTCGCCTTTAGTAGAGCCGCGACGCCCGCAACGATCGGTGCCGCCATCGAAGTGCCGGACCATACTCCGTATCGCCCGCCTGGCAACGCACTGACGATGTCCTCGCCCGGGGCCGAAACATCGATCCAGTTGCGGCGGTACGACGAGAATGTAGCGAGACCATCAAGCTGTCCGTTCTGATCGTAACGACTACTGGCAGCGACAGAAAGCATACCGTCCCGAGTTTCGGCGGCCGGATAGATCTCCACCTTATTTCCGCCGTTTCCCGCTGCGACGGAAACTGCCAAACGGCGGGTGCCGAGCTCCGGGAATGTTGTGCCGTCATCAGAAACACCGAGATCGACACAGTCAAGCAGGTCGTGCAGGACTCGGTTATTTTCCGGAAATCCGATGCTTAAATTAGCAACGTCCGCCCCGTGATTCGCCGCCCAAATGAGTGCTGCGGTAACCATCCACAACTCGCCTGAACCGTCGGGCCGCAAAATTCGCAGCGGCATTATCTTAGCGTCGGGAACTACCAGCGAAACGATGCCTGCGACGTGCGTTCCATGGCCGTAGATCGGATCAACGTGCAGCACGCCGACCTCACTCGGATCGTTATCGCCATCGACGAAATCCCAACGGTCAGCGACGGGCACGAGCCGCTGAGCGAACGCCGGATGCGTCAGGTCGATACCGGTATCGAGAACCGCGACGACGACCGGATCGCCCGTGTCGATACCGGTTGCCGGATCGATCTTTCGCCCGCGGGTGCGCGCCTCAGCAAAGGCTTCGTCGAGTCTGATCCGATCTGGAAACCACTGCCGGGCAAATCCCTTGGCACTGCCGCCGACCGCCCACGAACGTCCGACCGCCCATGATCGTCCCTGCGTCCAGCTTAGTCCCTGAACTTCGGCGCTGGAGAATTTACGATTAACCTCAGACTTCCTTATTCGCACGTCACCCGCCATCGCGGCCACGACTTGCGGTGGTGTTTGCGAATTGGCGATCTGCAGAAGGTAATAAATTGGTGAGCCGAACTGCCCGAGCGGTGTCGGATTTAGATTGTATTGGGTAGCGACCGCGCCCAGATCGGCCGGTGAATTAAGCTGGACGATAACCTGCGCCGGATTATAGTCAACGCCCGGCACCGCCGCCCAAGAAAAAAACGCGAAACAACAGATCGCTGCGGCGGCAAATGCATTTCTTAAAACTGATATAAAAGCGTTATTGCCCATAAAACCTCGATACGGACATTCTCCGTCCATATCAACAGTGCGCTCTAGCTTATCAAAAAGACAGCTTACTCAAAATAAATTATCCTCCGATCCGAATGAACGGCGCCCACAGGTACGGATGGTCGCCAAGCTTGATAGCGTTTAGCTGTGCATGTCTTAATGATGCTCCGGGGGAATTCCCGCGTTGTATTGCTTTATAAAGATCGAGCATGAGTCGGCTTGCCGCACTGTCGTTGACGGTCCATAGACTGACGATCAGCGAAGCGGCGCCCGCCGACAGAAATCCCCGAGCCAGACCGAGTATCTCGTCGCCTGCGAAGACCTTGCTCAGTCCAGTTTCGCACGCACTCAAAACGACGAGCTCCGCCGAGATTTGCTGTTCGCAGATGTCGCGAACCGTTACCCAACCGTCGGCCAGATGAAGACTGGAGAACATCTGATTGTCTGAGCGAAACTGTCCGTGGCAGGCAAGGTGAATAAGATCTGGTTTGCCGGCATTTTTCGTAAAAGCGGCGAACGTCGCGTCGTCGCCGGTCAACGTTTTCGGCTTTGCCACGATCCGGCGAATTGCCTCGACCTCTTTTTCAACCAACGGAATCCTCTCATCCGCAAAACCGACGAGCAATGAGCTATCGATCGTTCGACGCTCGCGTTCGTGCAGGTTTTCCCACACACCGGCACTCGGTGCGTAGGTCGTTTCAAAGCGTTCGACAAGGTACTGCTCGCCGTCGAAAAGCGCGTGAAACGGGACGTAATACAGCATTCCAGCCGGTACAACAACGAGCGAATCGCCGCTGAGCAGATGTTCGAGCGGGGCGATCAGCCGATCGTAGAGACGTTCGAGACAGGCGTTTGAGCGCTTCGTCATTTGGTCGAGGAATCGCTCCATTCCCGCGGTGCCATATCTGAGCGAGCCGAACTGAAAATGCAGATCCTCAAGGTCACCCGCGATCTCGGATGTCGCTGCCAGACCTTGAATAAACCGCACCTTAGAACCGGTCGCAACAAATGCCGAAAAAATACCGTCGATCTCAACAAATTCGATCAGCACGCGGCGGCCCAATTGTTTTTTCAGCTTCTTAAGTCCAAATCTGCTTTGTCTGCGAGCGTTGCCGCTTTTTGTGGCAAGGCTGGCGATCTCGCGTGCCATTTTCGAAATGCGTGCCTCACGTTCGCGGATCGCTGTAGTCAAGTAGCTCAGATCATCGTCAGGCTCGGCCCGGTCGAGGCGTTTGTAATAGGAATTAAGTTCTTCGCGAATGCGGCTCAGTTCCGCTCTCAGATCGTCGGGAACGCCGGTCGTATTTTCGTTGCGAAGCGTGTCGAATAGGAAACGCGAACGCCGGCTCTCGATGGTGCGAAATGCATCAGCGATACGATCTTCGGCCAGGTAAAGCTTGACGAGGTCGTCAAACGGCTCAAGCCGGGCGGCGAGGAACGACATGCTGAATTCCTCGGACGCGAGCGGAGAGCGAAGTCCCTCAACGATGCGGATCGAGCGTTTTAGAAAAGACTCTGCCGCTTGTTCATCACCGCGAACGCGAGCTGTTTTGGCGAGAAAATTAAGTGACGTCCGGACGGCGTCGCTCTGTTGCAGACGCTTTGCATTTACCAGTGCGGTCTCAAACGTGATTTCCGCCTTGTCAGCATCGCCCGCGAGTAAACACGCCTCACCCTCTAACAATTCAACCGCCATCGGCAGACGCGGATCTTGTGTTACGGCAAGAAATTCCTTCGTGTTTTCAATTAATGAAAAGACCTTGTCGAGATCGCGACGATCAAGTGCAAGTCTCGCTTTCGCTAAGTTCGCTAGCGCGAGACCTGCTTGATTTTTTTCGGCTAAAAACAATTTTGACGCTTTAGCTAATTGTTTGCTCGCCGTTTTATGGTCGCCGGTTTTCATTGCCGAACGCCCAAAATTTAGTCGAGCTCGTGCCTCCTCCGCTCGAAGTTTGAGGGCGTGAAATGCATCGGCGACGCGAGCGTAGATCTCGATCGACTCGGTATGCAGGTTTAACTCGGCGTAAATATCGGCGATCTCGAGGTCTGCGATCGCGCTTTGGTGCGGCATCGCCAACACTTCGAATTTGCGCCTCGACAGTTCTAAATACCTCAGAGCATCGGCATACAAACCTCGAAGAATTGCAAGGTTTCCCATGCTCGCCTCGATCTCGGCCTCGGTAACGTGCATTTTCGCTGCCACTGCCGTATCAAAGGCGAATTCGTAAAATCTCGCGGCCTTTGCAAAATCATTCAGCTCGGCATACGTATTTGCCAGGCCATTTTCAGCCATCGCCTGCCATTTGGACTCGCCCGCTTTAATGAACCGCTTGCGGGCAGACGAGCAAAATCGCTCCGCTTGGCGATGATCGGATCGCCGCGAAAAGATATTACTAAGGTTCATCTCGATCTTTCCGGCTGTGAGTCCGTCGCCGTGTTTTGTGAGTATTGGAATCGCTGAGAGTCCAGCGGAGATAGCGTCATCGTATCGGCCGAGCATTGCGAGTGCGAGCAGAGATGCGACCTTCGTTTGAGCGGACTCGATCTCATTTCCGGCGATCGAAAAAGCAACGGCGGCACGTGCGAGTTTATCAACTGCGGAATCGAACGCTCCCGCGACGATCTCACCGATCCCACTCGTCCAATCCGCATTCGCTGCGACACGACAGTCGCGGTTTATAATGGCGAGGCTTTTTGCCGCTGCGACGCATTTCTTGACGCGTTGCGGATCGCTCGACCAGGCTGCGATACATTTGAGCCGGATCTCCTCGGCAAGGCGCAGATCAGCGTATTCGACATTTTCAGCCAAAATCTGCCCTCGCACTTTCGCGTCGGCATCGATCAATCGTTGTGCAAGTTCTGCTCGCCGCATTGGTAGCACCGATTATATAACGAAAAAACGACCGGCCTTTTTTCGGCACGATCGTTTTCTTGAGATTGCATAGCTTTGATGGTTATTTCAGTATCAGTTTCTCGATCACGATCTCGCTAATCGCACCGCGAATGACGAGTGTGTGTTCGTCCGACGATAGCGATGCGAATTTGAATCCGCCCATATCATCGACGGTTGTGGTTTGCCCGCCGATAGTCACCTCTGCACCGTCAAAACCACCGCCGAGAATCTGTCCGCGAAGGTCAAAACCGTTCTCGGTGCTTGTAATTCGCAGATCGACTGCATTATCGCCCGAGTCGAACAGCATCTGCCTCGCCGCACCGCCGGCGGCGGAACGCTCGCCGAATGCGGCACGGTTGGGTTCGAGATCGATCTTCAACACAGCGGCGATGCGCTCGAGCATTGTCGGTGAACTAGCAGTTGCACGTGTGCGAAACAGGTCTTTTGCATATTTCAGAGCATCAGACGGAGCATCGACCGAGGTGTCCGCCTGCATCCGGCTAATAATATGTTCGAGCTTTTGTTCGTATTGTTTTTTCATCACCAAATAAGCTGTGTCGCTTTCGTCTCCAACCAAACAGTGCGGTAAGAGATCGAATAAAGACAACTGGGTCTCATTTTGTCAGTACTTTCTCCAATTTCTTTAAGCATCGCGAACGGAGCGGGCTGATACTCGTTTCGCCGACATTGATCTCCGCCGCGACCTCGACGTATGTTGCCGCCGGATCACGAAGATAGATCATTGACAGTATTTTTTGACAGCGTTCCTCGAGTTCGAGCAAAGCGGTGCGGATCAGATGCTGTTCCTCGAGTTCGATGAGCATATCTTCGGCGAGCGGTGTCTCGTCGCGAATATTCGCCATCTCGGCGTCCATTTCTTCTTCTGAAGCGGGCGAATAAAGTCCTTTCGAACCGCGAACGATCGCCCAGGTCTTAAACTTCGCGGTCGTCACCATCCACGACCTTATCCGGTCGGGCTGTTCGATCTCACCGATCTTTTCAAAGAGCGTTAGAAAGACGTCCTGAAATACATCTGCCGCCTGATCTTCGCTCAATCCGGCACGCCGCGGGATCGCAAATATCAAACGCTGATAGCGGCCGACCAACTCGTCCCACGCCGTTTGATCTCCGCGAATACACCGCCGCACCAAAGCCGCATCGCCGCTATCGACGGTCCGCGACGCCAATCGGCCTGAGTCTGTGTTGAGATCGTTGTCCACGCTGCTTAGATATTGAAATATTCCCCCAAATTTCGCAAAGACAGCACGCCGGCACAGAAACTTCCATGGCCGGAAAGCTGGTGTAGGCTAATAAGATTACAAATCAGGAATCCAGGTTTGTTGAAATAACTGTGATCTATGATAAGCTTTCGTTCTCGAACGTATAAGGTTTGCTTACGGCATGCTTAAAAATAAATAGGCGTTCGAACATAAATATGGATAAGTTTTTGATCCGTGGCGGACGACCGTTGAGTGGGAAGATCGAGATTAGCGGTGCGAAGAATTCGGCGTTGCCGTGTCTGGCGGCGACGCTGCTCTCGAGTGAGACGGTGACGCTGCACAACGTGCCGTATGTTAAAGATCTGATCACACAGAGGCGTTTGCTGGAAGATCTCGGAGCGACCGTTTTGACGCCTGAATTGCGTACTCACAAGATCAATGCGAGCAATGTGAACACCTTCGAGGCTCCGTACGAGCTTGTCAAAACTATGCGGGCAAGCGTTCTCGCTCTCGGGCCTTTGCTTGCGAGGTTTGGCCAGGCGAAGGTAAGTTTGCCTGGCGGTTGTGCGATCGGTACACGGCCGATCGACCTGCATTTGAAGGCGTTTGAACAGCTCGGAGCGGTGGTTTCACTAGAATCAGGCGATGTCGTCGCTCGTGCTCCGAAAGGTCGTCTGGTCGGGAATACGATCGAATTTGAAAAGGTAACGGTCACCGGCACTGAGAATGTGATGATGGCGGCATCGCTCGCGAGCGGGAAAACGATCATCAAAAATGCCGCTCAGGAACCTGAGATCGACGATCTCGCCGAGTTGCTCAATAAAATGGGCGCTCGGATCAAAGGCGCCGGAACGCCGGTCATCGAGATCGAGGGAGTCGAGGCACTTGGCGGTGCGGAGCATACGATCATTCCTGATCGGATCGAGACGGGAACGTTCATCGTGGCAGCGGCGATCACCGGTGGCGAACTTGAGATCAAGAGCTGCCGACCCGAGCATCTGGTGGCAGTTATTGCGAAGCTTCGTGAGGCTGGAGTTGAGATAAACGAACTGAATCAAAACACGCTCCATGTAAAATGCAGCAGTGGCGGTCTAACGGCAGTCGACGTCACGACCGAGCCGCACCCGCTGTTCCCGACGGATATGCAGGCGCAGTATATGGCTCTGATGACGCAGGCTGACGGCGAATCGAAGGTGATCGAGACGATCTTCGAAAATCGTTTCATGCACGCGTCAGAGCTTATTCGAATGGGTGCCGATATCCAGATCAGCGGGAACACAGCGACTGTTCGCGGGAAATCGAACTTGATGGGGGCAAAGATAATCGCGTCCGATCTGCGGGCGTCCGCTTCGCTCGTACTCGCGGCATTGTGCGCTGAGGGCGAAACGACGATCGACCGCGTTTATCATATCGATCGCGGCTACGAGACGATCGTTCGTAAATTACGCTCGGTCGGTGCTGATATCGAACGCGTAACCGACAGCTCGGCGTCAGCCGGCGAAGCCGCAGGTTAACTCGGATTAACAATCCTTCGCGTGTGTGATTTAATAAAGCCAGAGCATATGGCGGGGAAGGATTGCATATTTTGTAAGATCGCGGACGGCTCGATACCGTCGGCAAAGGTGTTCGAGGACGATTTCTGCGTTGCCTTCAATGACCTTGAGCCGCAGGCACCGACGCACATCCTGATCATTCCGAAGGAACACATCGATTCCCTGGATAAAGTCGCCGAAAAACAGACATCGACACTTGGCCATCTGCTCTTGACCGCCGCTGATATTGCCCGTGCTAAGGGTTTCGCGGCGGACGGCTACCGCGTCGTTATAAATACCAATGGCGACGGTGGACAGACGGTTTTTCATCTCCACATTCACCTGCTCGCCGGCCGCCCGTTCATCTTCCCGCCAGGCTAACGCACCAATAGTTTTATGAAGTACTTTGTCATTTTGATCACGTTCGCGCTTGCCTTCGGCTGTGCAAAAAAAGTGGAGAACGCCAACGCTGGCGCCAATGCGAATAATGCGGACGTTAAAGCGACGTCGCAGTTCGCCGAAATGACGGACGCCAATACGGCGATCGAGGCGGGGAATCGGTTGCTCGACGACAACCAGACAGAGCTCGCGATCGAGGCTTTCAAACGTGCGGTTGAGCTCGATCCGAATGCGGCTGAGGCCTATTTCAAGATGGGCATCGCATATTCGCTGATCGAAAAGGAAAAAATGCGAACCGGCACGGGCGATGTCGTCCCTGGCGACGGCGTCGGTAAAAATCCGCCGAAATCGAACTCGGATAAGATGTTTGAACTGGCCGTGACGGCATATAAAAAGGTGGTCGATGCCGATGCTAAGAACGCCCCCGCTTATTTCAATCTTGGACGTGCATACAACAAACTCAACAAGGACAAAGAGGCCGAAGAGGCACTTGCCCAAGCCGTAAAATTGAAGCCGGACGACAGCGAATATCAAACCGAACTTGGCGGAATTCGAATTAAGCTCGCCCAGTATCGCGAGGCAATTATTCCTTTAAAAAAGGCTCTGGAAATAGATCCTGACAATTCCGAGGCGGCCGAACTGCTCGAGGATGCCGAGGCGGGTGCGAAACGCGTTGAGTTTAAGCAGCCGGATAACTCGAACTCCGACACAAAGTTGAAGATAAACCCGGAGGCGAATTCTAACTCGAGTGCAAACACAGCCGGTGCCTCGAACACCGCCACCAAACCACCCGCTGCTAACTCGAATAAAAAGGAAGAACCAAAGGAAAAGAAGGTGCCGGCCTCGACTCCAAAGCCAGTAACCAAGCGACCTCAGTGATGCAAAAAATCCCACCTCGCCGCGATGGGTGTATCAACTTGACATATGCGTCGTAACGCTCCAGATTAAGCATAGAGATGCCCGAAATAAGGGCATTCAGTGGTTGCGAATATGGAGACTGAAATCAATATTTCTCCGGCGCTCTCACCCGAGCGAAAGGAAAAGATGCAGGAAGCTCGTGAAGCGATAATTTATCGCCTCGCTCGTGATCTACCCACCGACATTGACCTCGAACGCTTTCTAAACGTAGTTGTTTCCGAACTCGGCCGTATGATGCAGGCCGACCGCTGCGACCTCCTGCAGCTGGGCGATGGGACTGAGTTAAAGATCAGCCACGAGTGGCGCAAGGATAAGTCCGTTCCCAAAAGCGAAGGCACGACGATACCCTTCGATGTCGCCAAACTCACCGAAAGATTCGACATCAAGAAACCTGTCCGTATCAACGACACGTCGAAAACCAAGGACACCGCACTAAAGTTTTTTACCAAGGCTCTCGAGACACGATCGCTGCTGATTATCCCGATCATGCTCCGTAATGAAGTGCTCGGATTGCTCGGTCTTCACGATACGCACAGTCCGCGCGTTTGGCTCGACGAAGAGGTTTCGTTTCTCGAATCCATCGCCCAGCAACTCGCCATCGGTTATCAGTACACGAGCCTTTACGTAACGCAGGAACAGGAGACGCGGCGGACGAACGCCCTGCTCGAAATCGCGAATACGCTCAACTCGTCTTCGGATTTCAAGGTCGTTTCGGCCGCTGTGTTGGAACGGGCGATCGGTCTTGTCGGGGCTGATTACGGAGCTCTCGGCGTGCTCGACCAAACGGGTGATCGGATCTCACTTGCGTCGTTAAAATCTGCAGATGGTATCAAGCTCGGTAAGATCTTAAAGATGATCGAGCAGCATAACAAATCGCTTGCCGTCGATACATTTGCCGCTCTCGGCGAGCTTTTGCGCGACGGTAAAACGCTGCGGCTTGTCGATTCGCAACTGCCGCTCGCGATCCGGTTGTTTTTCAATACGCAGCTCGGCGGCAAGGCCGCGCTCGTAACGCCGGTCAATGTCGCCGGAAAGGCTTACGGGCTGTTAGGTTTCGTCTGGAGCAAGGAAAGTACTTTTTCTGATCACGACATTGCCCTCGTCGAAGGGATTGCCGATCAGATCGGCACGGCTCTCGAACGTGATCAATTGTCTGCCGAGGTTATGCGGCTCAAGAGCGAGCTGCACCAGAAACAAAGCGAGATCATTGGCCAGGCACCGTCGATTCGGCGGGCGATCGAGCTTGGACTGAACGTTGCCGACACCAATACGACAGTTCTCGTCACGGGCGAATCGGGGACCGGTAAGGAGTTGATCGCTAATCTGATCCATTACAATTCGGGCCGCGAGGGCAAGCCTTTTATCAAAATAAACTGCGGAGCGATCCCCGAAACGCTGCTTGAATCGGAGCTCTTCGGACACGAGAAAGGAGCTTTTACCGATGCCCGTTCGCAGCGACAGGGGCGTTTCGAAGAGGCGAACGGCGGAACGCTGTTTCTCGACGAGATCGGCGAAATGTCTTTGCAGGCACAGGTTCGCCTGCTCCGGGTTTTGCAGGATGGCGAATTCACGCGGGTCGGTGGCAAGCAGTTGTTAAAGACTGATGTTCGCGTCGTCGCCGCCACAAACTCAGATCTCGAAAAGGCCATTGCGGACGGCGGTTTTCGCAAAGACTTGTATTATCGGCTGTCTGTGTTTCCGATCTCACTACCGTCACTGCGTGAGCGGGCAGAAGATATTCACCTGCTGGTGTTTCACTTTCTTGAGAGTTACAAACAAAAATCAGGCCGGTTTATCTCGGGCATTTCGAAAGATGCGATGCGGGCACTGGTAAATTACACCTGGCCCGGCAACGTTCGCGAACTCGAGAACGCGATCGAACGCGCCGTCATCATCGCCTCCGGCCGGCAGATCGAACTGGACGACCTGCCCGAGGCGATTTCGCGCACCGCTGCCGGTGCCGACGCTTACGTCCGGCAGGAACGCGCCGCTGCAGCCGGCGAAGGCCGTGCACTAGGCATTCGCATCGAGTTGCCGTCGACGATCGACGAGATCGAAAAAACCGTGATCGAGGCGACACTCGATTATACTTTCGGTGATAAATCACGCGCAGCCCGGCTGCTCAATATCGGCCGGAAAACGCTCTACCGCAAACTCGAGCAATACGAGGCGGGCGAATAGACAATGTAATGGTAATGTCATGCAAAAATTCCTAACTGCCCGTTGGCAGGACCTGATAATGGCGAATTACGAGGTTGACCCGTCGTTACTCGAATCGCGCCTTCCGTCGGGAACTGATATGGATCTCCACGACGGTAAGTGCTTTGTCAGCCTGGTCGGGTTTATGTTTTTGGACACTCGAGTTTTGGGCGTGCCGATACCGTTTCACGTGAATTTTGAGGAGGTCAATCTCCGGTTTTACAATAAGCGGGAGGTTGACGGTGAAACGCGGCGGGCGGTTTGTTTTGTTAAAGAGATCGTTCCGCGGTTTGCGATCGCCACCGTCGCCCGGGTTGTTTACGGCGAACCCTACGAATGCTGGGATATGGGCCACACACGAACGGAAACGACGGTGTCCTACGACTGGTCGAAAGGCGGACATAAGAATCGATTGAGCGTCGAGATCGACGAGAGCGTCGGTGTGCCGGCAGCGGGGTCGCACGGCGAATTTATCATCGAGCATTATTGGGGCTACACTTCGCGAGGCGGCGGGCGAGTCGATGAATACAAGGTCGAACACCCGAAATGGGAACTATTCTCGGTGAAGAACGAGATCCTTGACGTTGATTTCGGCGAGACGTATGGCAACGAATTTGCTTTCTTGGCGGATCAAAAACCATATTCGATCTTGCTAGCGAAAGGGTCGGAAGTTTCGGTTTATAAGGGTCAACGACTGATGAATTAGGGCATTTGTTAGGCGGTTGGGGAAGTTTCCCGCAAAGGGGCAAAGAAGAAAAAACTCGTTTGTTTTGCGACTTTGCGACTTTGCGGGAGATCTTAGTTTTTTATGATTGTTGGAATAGTCGCAGTTGCACAGAATTTCGCGATCGGCAGGGACGGAAAATTACCGTGGCATCATAGCGCGGATCTTAGGTTTTTTAAGGAAACGACGAGCCAGAATGTGGTGGTGATGGGTTCGAATACTTGGCGTTCGATCGGGAAGGCGTTGCCTAATCGGCTGAACGTCGTTCTTTCGCGGTCACGTGAGATCGAGTTGCCGGCCAACATGATCGGGATGCGTTCCGTCGACGAAGTCGTCGAACTGTCGAAATATTGTGAACGCGACATATACATCATCGGTGGTGCGAAGATCTACGAGGCATTCTCGGGTGTGATCGACAAGTGGGTCGTGACCGATGTGCCCGATCCGGCGGAAGACGCCGACACGTTCTTGCCCGAGAACTTTCTGGGCGGATTTGAACTCGAGAGCACGACTGACCTCGGCGAAAATTTGATCGTGCGCGAACTGCGACGAAGATAGATTTGGTGTAAAATTTGTGCAAAAGCACAAAGGAGGTAAAACGATATGATGGGCGGAAGAAGTTGGGACGATTGGATCGAGGAATACTCGGAGAGCCACCAGCATCCGATCAACAAACTAACGCATCAGTTTGGAATACCGATGATCGCGTTGTCGTTGCTACTTGTTTTGCCGTCATTTTTCGTCGGCGGTATGTGGAGGATCGCCCTCGGCCTGTTCGTTTTTGGCTGGATACTTCAATTCGTCGGTCACTATTTCGAAGGCAAGCCGCCTGAGTTCATGAAAGACTACCGTTTTCTATTTGTCGGCATGCGGTGGTGGATGAAAAAAACGTTTGGTTAAATATACACAGCGACTTAAGATTTTCACTTCATATTCAAAACCTTTAATAACCAGATCACATTAATTTTTTCCAATGAAATCCAATCTCGACCAACTCTGTATCAACACTATTCGTACGCTTTCGCTCGACGCTATCCAGAAGGCGAATTCCGGGCATCCGGGGCTGCCGCTTGGGATGGCACCGACGGCTTATGTTTTATGGACGAAGTTTTTGCGGCACAACCCGAAGAATCCGAAGTGGTTTGGCCGCGACCGGTTTTTGCTGTCGGCAGGTCACGGGTCGATGCTGATCTATTCGTTGCTGCATTTAACAGGCTACGACCTTTCTTTGGATGAGATCAAGAATTTTCGGCAGTTGCATTCCAAAACACCAGGCCACCCCGAAAATACTTTAACATCAGGCGTCGAGATCACGACCGGACCTCTCGGGCAAGGCTTTGCGAATGGTGTCGGTATGGGCATCGCCGAGGCTCATCTGGCGGCGCAGTTCAACAAGAAGGGATTTCCGGTCGTCGATAATTTCATCTATTGCATCTGCTCCGACGGTGATCTGATGGAAGGCGTCAGCTACGAAGCAGCCTCGCTCGCCGGACATTTGCAGCTTGGCAATCTCATTTATCTCTACGACGACAACGAGATCACGATCGACGGTTCGACGGATCTGGCGTTTACGGAAGATAGGACGAAACGGTTCGAGGCGGCCGGTTGGCACGTTTTGGAGGTTGCCGATGGAAACGACCTGAAGGCGATCGAGAAGGCTATCAAGGACGCACAAAAGGTAAAAAACAAGCCTTCGCTGATCCGTATTCACACGATCATCGGTTTTGGAATGCCCAAGGCGGGAACGAGCAAGGCCCATTCCGACGCTCCTGGCGAAGAAGGTGTGAAGGAAACAAAACGCAACCTCGGTTGGCCGGAGGACAAGCAGTTCTACATTCCGAAAGAAGCGTCGGCCCATTTCAGAACGGCCGTAAAGAACGGAGCCGCTCAAGAGAAAGATTGGAATTCGCTAGTCAATAAGTATGAAAAGGAACATCCGGAACTCGGTAAAACGTTCCGTGATATTCGAACCGGAGAACTGCCGGACGGTTGGGAAAAGAGCTTGCCGAAATTTGATGGCGTCGAGCCGAAGGCGACCCGTGCGTACAGCGGCGAGGTGATAAATGCGATAGCGGATTCGCTGCCGGGATTGGTCGGAGGTTCGGCTGACCTGAAGCCGTCGAACAACACGTACATTAATTCGTCCGCAGACATGCAGTTCGGCTCGTATCAAAACCGCAATATTCATTACGGCATCCGCGAGCACGCGATGGGCGCCGCAATGAACGGCATGGCTTTGTTCGGCAGTTTGATCCCGTTCGGCGGGACGTTTCAGACATTTTCGGATTATATGCGGCCGGCGATCAGGCTTGCCGCTCTCTCTAACGTGCAGACAATCTTTGTCTTCACCCACGACTCGATCGGCCTCGGCGAAGACGGACCGACGCATCAATCGGTCGAGCATATCGCCGCGATGCGCGCGATCCCGAATCTTGCCGTCATCCGTCCGTGCGACGCTCACGAAACCCGCGAGGCGTGGCGGGCGGCGATCAGGTGTCGAAATGCTCCGACCGCTTTCGCCCTGTCACGGCAGAAAATCGCCCTGATCGACCGCAAGAAATTCGCCGATGCTAAAGGTCTGCACAAAGGCGCCTACATCCTAGCCGAAGCCGAAACCAAAGGCGGCAATGCAACTACGCCCAAACTGATCATTATCGCCACTGGCTCCGAGGTGGGCCTCGCCATGGAAGCCCGCGAACAGCTGAACGCCCAAGGCACCCCGACCCGCGTCGTCTCGATGCCGTGCTGGGAATTCTTCGACGCTCAATCGCAGAAATACCGAGACGAAGTATTGCCGCCCAAGGTCACTGCCCGCCTCGCCGTCGAAGCCGGCGTTTCACAAGGCTGGCATAAATACGTCGGAGGCCTTGGCGACGTCCTGGCCGTAGACAAATTCGGGACGTCAGCACCCGCTGAAGATGTGTTCAAGGATTACGGATTCACCGTTGAGAACGTTATGAAGAAGGCAAGAGCTTTGGTTTAGGGAATCAATATTTGGGCTTTTTCATGAAACGCTTAGCCCTTAAGAAACAGGCGTCGTGGGCGATGCTTGTTTAAAACATCAACGCCCACAACGCCTATTATGCCGGACAAATTTTGTTGCTTCGCAAACTGCTGGGCAGTTGGGATCGCTCAAAAGGTGTCAACTAGCCACGTTTATTTGATGCACTTAGAGTGCTCCCAACTTACAAGTTTATGG
>JAYSZT010000316.1:0-6744 GCA_043737915.1 Acidobacteriota bacterium | reverse complement strand
TGCCCTCGTTCCCCGTGCGGAGTAATTCGGCTGTCCGCATAACACCTTTACATCGAATTGGTTTGCCATTCCCTCAGCGGTTTTGGTCAGATAATATCCCGTAGATGTCTCTTCAGGGTAGTACAACTCGGAAACGACCCACAAAACCTGTTTGCTGATCGTGGAGGCTCGAACATCGTTAGGTGTTTCGTTCTCTTTCATCATCTAAAGCTGGCTTTTACAGACGAAAGAGCCGTCTCCAAGACGATGGCGGTTGCGTCTTCGATCTTGGTATTCGAGAGCCACTGCTGAGCGTAATTCCGGGCGGCAGTCGCCATAGATTCGAACTCGGCCGAGTTCATATCGATGCATCGGTTTAACGTTCGAATCCATTCTTCGCGCTTTTCGAGCGGAATTTCCCAACCGGCATTTCTCTCCGCGATCTCGCCCCAAATTGTTTGATCGCTTATGACGATCGGACAACCGGCAGCCAAACTTTCGACAAAAACATAACCGAAGTTTTCGTTCAGTGTCGGAAGCACAAAGAAATGGCTCTGAGACAACAACTTTAGGCCTTCAAGGTAGCTGACCGTGCCGACAATATTTACCGTGATATTAGATGGCAGTCCATTTATTACCTTCAAACACTCTTTCCAATACGTCTGATCTTCCTGCGGACCAACGATCTCAACCGCAATATTTTCAGTGTGCAGAGTACTGAGAATACGAAGAAAAAAAAGCAAGTTCTTTTTCGGAACGATTCGTGACAGAAAAATAAATCGAACTGACCCGGAAATTTTCTTCGGCTTATCTTCGATCCTGAAATCGGGCAATATGGCCTTCGGTGTCAGGTCCGGTGCGATCAGTGGAACAACGTCCGCACCGAATGCATTTTGTATCTCTCTGATCTCGGCATCGGTTGTAGCTTTCCAAATAACATTTTTGTAGAGCCCGCGAAACTTTGCGAAGGCTAAGTATGCGATTTTCTTTGAAGCCTTGCTCGCTAACCCGCCCTTTGAAAGCTCACCGCACGGTGCTAGTACGACGGGAATGTTCTTGGCTAGTCCACCTTTACGGATAACTAAGAATTTTCTAACCGTCGCCGCGAATACGCTGTTGAGGAAAACGCAATCGGGCATTACTTCCTTGACGATCCTTGCACACGTTGCTGATGTCAGGTCAGATGCGGCGGTATAGTAGACGCGACAGTTTGTAAGAGAGTTCCATTCACCAGTTTTTACTGAGGTGAAAGGTTGTTTATCTCCCGGGCTGTCGTAGTTACGGGTCACAATATGAAATTCGTAGCGGTCGGAGAATCTGTCGACCAGATTCGCGACCGTCCACATTCCGCCGCCACTCTTAACGCTCGGAAGATAATATTCACAAAATATCAGTATTTTTTTTTTCGCAGTTGAGGGCGGCGACATAATCTCAGGCATCAGTGATGAATGCGTAAGCTGGTATGACCGAGCATGATCTTACTGACGACCTGGGAGACGTTATCCATCAAATACTCTTTGGGAGCGATCCACGACGCAGGTTGGGCAAGTGCGAGTTCGACAGCTCGGACGATCGAATCAGGTTCAGAACCGCTCAGTATGTTACTACCGCACTCGATCGTCTCGGGTCGCTCAGTAACGTCCCGCAGGGTAACATTCGGAATCCCGAAAATTGCGCACTCCTCTTGAACGGTTCCGCTGTCGGTCATCACAGCGAGTGAGTTTTTCTCAAGTTTCACAAAGTCAAAGAATCCAAATGCATCGAGGAGCCGCACTCTTGACGTGGCCGGATCGATACCGAACTGGCTTATCTTTTCCGCCGTCCTCGGGTGAACACTGACGAGGATCTCTTTTTCGAATTTATCAGAGATATCAGCAAAGGCTTTAAAAATGTTCGTCAGCCGCTCGGGAATATCAACATTTTCGGCTCTGTGAAGAGTAACCAGAAAATATTCAAACGGCTTTGCGTTGAGCTGCTTTAGGATATCGCTTTCCTCGATCTTCGGGGTGAAGTAATAAAGAACTTCCTTGATCGGATTGCCGGTGATATAAATGCGGTCACGCTCAATTCCCTCTCGGACGAGGTTTTCTTTGCTTCGCTCGGTGTATGGCAATAGAATCGTGCTCGAGTGATCAATTATTCGCCGATTCACTTCCTCCGGAACGCGGTTGTCGTAGCAACGGTTTCCGGCTTCCATATGGAAGACCGGTATCTGCCGCCGAGCGGCTGTGATCGCAGCAAGTGCGCTGTTAGTGTCGCCAAGGATAAGTATTCGGTCGGGTTTATGTTCTGCGATCGCCTCGTCACATTTGGAAATGATCTGACCGATCTGATCTGCAAAGGACGATGATCGTATGCCTAGATGAACATCGGGCGTGCGAACGTCGAGGTCGCGGATAAAAATATCGCTGAGACTTTCGTGATAATTTTGTCCGGTGTGAACCGTCACGTGTTCACTGTGTTGATCAAGAACTTTCATGACCAAACTAAGTCGGATGATCTCGGGCCGCGTCCCGAATATAGTCATTATTTTCATACTCTTAGTTTGTGAAATAAATAGAATCTCGTCTTGAATTAGCTGGCATCAAGTCCCTTTCGGCCGATCGCTCAGAAAAAGTTTACCATTAGCCAGATCCTAATTTCCCGAAATAAACCGCTCGATCTCAGTGCTCGCTCCCGCGAGTAAGGCTTTTAGTTCAGCGATTGAAACGTTGTTGTCTTTCGACGAATATTCACCGTCTAATACTGGTTTGAAATCGTCAGGTTCGCGCAACTCTGGAAGCACCGGCAAAATTACATAAAACCCGTTTGCTTCGACCGTACGAAAACACTCTTCTTCGGAGACCATTATCTCGTGGATCTTCTCGCCCGGACGTATTCCGGTGTAAATGATCTTCGTTTCCCGATCACCCATCAGGGCTTTGGCAACATCGGTAATGTTCGCAGCAGGAACCTTTGGTACGAATGTGCATCCACGCCGCCCTGAGGCTATTGCCTCGAAAACCGTATCAACGGCACGGTCGAGACTTAGCAAGAATCGGGTCATTTCCTGCATGGTGATTGTTAACGTTTGTCCGTTTTTGATCTGTTCGACGAAAAGCGGAACGATGGAACCGCGCGATGCAATTACGTTACCGTATCGGACGCAGTTGAACGTGGCTCCTCGAGAATCGCGGTTCGCCTCAAGCAAAATGCGCTCTTGGAGTGCTTTTGTCATTCCCATGACGTTGATCGGTTTACAGGCCTTATCCGTGGAAATGCCAATAACCTTTTCTACCGACAAGTCATTTTCGCGGATGGCCCGGGCAATGTTCTCAGCACCGCCAATGTTCGTCATTACGGCTTCGTATGGGAAGTATTCGCAAGACGGTACCTGTTTCAGAGCCGCCGCGTGGAAGACAACGTCTGATTCACGCATCGCTGTCAAAAGCGACGAGTAGTCCCTGACGTCACCAATACGGAACTTAAGCAGATTCTGCGAATTCTCATAAATAACGTCGTCCGTTGCAGTCTCGCGATTAAGAAAGTCTAACCGCATATAATGCTGCTTTGCTTCGTCGCGAGAAAAAACGGTGATACCGGCAGGTTTGCCCATTTCACCGGATAAGAGACGACGGACCAGGGTTTGCCCCAGCGAACCGGTACCGCCTGTAACTAGAATGCGTTTTCCTTCGAGTTCGTTCATTTTCTAAAACTGTCGTATGGCGTCGGATCGCTCGCCATTTCCCTAATCATTTGATCCCAAGATTTCGGCTTGAATCCCGTCAATTCGTTGAATTTGCTTGCATCCATACTGCGATCGATCTTCAATTCGTTCGACGGCGTTATCGTCACAGATGCGTTGTAATACTTATTGACTAAATTGAGCAGGTCGAATTTATTTATCGGTTCAGCAGCAACGTGGTAAATGCCGCTAAGGTCTTTCTGTTCAACAAGCAAGTTCCCGATTATATCGGCTAAAACCGTAGTTGGAAAGCCGGAATAGATAGCTTCTACAAAACCCTTAACCGAACCACCCCGATTCGACAAGAACCATTCGATCAGACTGTGCGACGAATCGAGTTCCCTGCCGATTATGGAGGTACGGATGGTGAGGCAGTTTTCCGCGATCACCTCTCCCAAATTCTTGCTTTTGCCGTAAAGATCCGTAGCATTTGGTGGGTCAGACTCGGAATAATTACCCTTTTTGCCATCAAAGACACAATCGGTACTTATATTGATCAGCCGAAAACCATATCTAGACGAAAGCTCAGCGAGTCGATGTGGAAAGATAGCGTTAACTTCGAGAGAGCTCACGACGTCCTTCGCAGAAGGGACCTGTTTGATAATGCCGATCGCGTTGATCACAACATCGGGACGAATTGCTGAGATAGCTTTCTCGATTGATTCCTTTGATTCGGCGTGAATCCGTTCCAAAGTTTTTTCACGATCGAAAATTTCAAAGCGTTCTACCGAGGAGAACCCACCGCGTATTGTTCCCCCCACTTCGAATCGCGTTGCAAGCCGCTGAATCAGCTTGTGCCCGAGCATTCCATTCGCACCAAAAATTAAGATCCGCATAAGTGATAATTTGTTTCGATTCGGGCCAAACCTGATAGAAGATCGCTTAGAGAATCCATTCCGACCGCCGTAAGAGGCCGATCATCGGTAAGTGTTAAACGGCCAAACAATCGGCTACCGATCTTAGTTTTCGTACCTAGAATTGGCAAAGAAATGCACGGTTGGGTCGGCGCCGGGTTGCGTGGGCCGACGGTGAAACCCAAGAGTCTCGATAACCGGCAAGATCTCGTCGGCGGTTCGCCCGTCGCGTTCGTGGATCTCCATAATTAGGTAACGGCACTGAGTTAAGCGTTGGTGGAACGGATTCAGAAATACCTCGAACTCTGCTCCCTCTACGTCGATTTTACATATGTCGACCACCTCGTCATTAAAATTAGTTTCGATCAGCGTATCGAGCGTAAGACCTCGAACGTTGAACGCCTTACTATCCGAACCTTGTTTGTTGACGTAGATGCTGTCTGACACGCTACCGCTACCCAAAGTACCCTGGATCACGCGGTCATCCCCGCTCAAGGCGGCATTTAGCGGAACAAGACTACAATCTAAATTCCTCATCAAATTGAAGTGCAAACGAGTAAAAGTCTGCGGATTGAACTCGACACTTACAACTTTTTTAAGCTCGATACCGTCCGCTTTCAGAAGAAGTGGGAATCCGCCGTTGTTTGCACCGAGATCAAGAACGTTTGCAGGGCCGTCAAATTTCATCACCGGAATAAACCGTCGGTACATTGACGACGTAAGCACCTCACGCGCGCCATTCGCATCACCGCCGGCACGGTCGGTTAAAACATCAAAGCCCTTCAAACGGTAAACCTGGAGATTCTCGCCTGGAAAGAAAATTCTGGTGAAAATAAGTGGTAGCCGGTTATCAAACGCCCACATCTCACGCCAGCCTCGGATTTTATTTTTCAAACTCATTTCGGTGTTAGCGTGGTATTGATTTCCTATCTGCCTCAGACCGAAATCAACGCGGACTCGGCAACTTTTGAATCGAAGTCTTTCGACCAGAAGCGTTGTAGATTAATCCAAACTGATTCAACAGAAATTCCAATCATACACGGATGATCGGGCAGGGGGCAATCGAAGAGGCGGCATCCTGAACAGGCAACTGCGTGGAAGACTACCGAATTCCCTGTTCCTAGCGGCGACCATTGCCCGGGATTGTCGCGTTCGCCATAGATTCCGAAACACGGCGTATCTACCGCTGACGCGAGATGTGTCGTTCCGGTATTCAATCCGATATGTAGATCACAAGTCGCTATCAAGGCAGCAGACTGTCGGACCGAGAACTTGCCTGCAGCATTGATCCCGCTTCCCCACGCTTGGATCATTTTTTCGCCTAGTTCTATTTCAGCTTTTCCTCCGACTACTACTAATTCGCAGTCGAGTTCAGCAACTAACCTTTTGCCGATCTCTATGAAATTTTCGATAGGCCAGACGTGAGCTTTGGTTTTGCATCCGGGAGCGATCGAGACGAGGCGGGAATTTGAATTCTTTCTGCGTTCCGCGAGCCAACTCTGCATTGATGAACGCTCATCGTCGGCAAGAACGAGTAAAGGCTGTCGCAAGCTTTCGACCAGATCGATCTCGATACGGTCGCGGCGGAGACGATCCAATTTACGAAGAGCTTCGTGCTGCGTCATCGCGGGGCGGCCGCGATCATCAAGCGGATAGAGTTCATCTTTAGAAAACGCGTGAAAACCGATAAGTTCGCGAATGCCGCAAATCGCGAAGAAACGCTTGTCACGTTCGACCGACTTTTGGGGACGCTCGCTGATGACGAGATAAACCGCCGAATCGAATCGCTCACGTCGCAGCTGCCTCCAAAGTCCAAAGAAAGCGAAGGATTTGCGAATCCCGGTCAGGTCATTTGTATAGCTTATGTAGCGATCAACCAGATTTTCGGGAATTACTTCCGATGCTTTAACAAGGTTCCCGGGTGGCGCATTTTGCAGTAGAACTAATTCGGCACCTCGGAAATGTTTTCGGACCGCGCGAAGAGCGGGTATTGCCACCAGCGTATCGCCCAGCGAACCAAAAAGATAAACGAGAACCTTCGGTTGTTTTGTCATTTCCGATCTATGCTGGACCTAAACTTCCGATAGTGCACGCTCAAGTTCAGTTCTGCTTATCGACGTGGTACCTACTTTTTCGACTACCACCCCGGCAGCTGTATTCGCGATGCGGGCCGCTTGTAAAAAGTCC
>JAYSZT010000315.1:0-2857 GCA_043737915.1 Acidobacteriota bacterium | reverse complement strand
TCACGATCTGCTGTCCAAAGCTAACAATGTTGCCGAAAAACCAGTATAACAGCAATCCTGACGGTGCCGACCACATGACCCACAACATCATAATTGGCATGAGATAAGTCATCATTTTTTGCTGCATTTGCTGTTCAGGCGTGACCGTCGCGGCCTGAGGGGTGAACTTCATCGAGAGGATCATCGACAGGGCGAAGGCAAACTCGAGGAGGTGATATGGATCGGCGGCGGAGAGGTCGGGGAGCCATAAAAATGTTGACTGGCGCAGGTCGAGAGATATTGTGACGGCAGTGTAAAAAGCGATCAGCAGCGGGAATTGCAGCAGCATTGGCAGGCATCCGCCGATGGGCAGGGCGGCCTTCGTCATCTTTAGTTGATCCATCTGCAGTTGACGCATCCGCGGATCGTCGTTGGGGACGCCTTTTTTCTGGAGGTCTTTGATCTTGTCCTGAATGTCCTTCATTTTCGGGGCATTTCCCGCGGCTTTTTTGAAGGAACGCGACTGTGACCATCGCAATGGGAACAGCAGCATGTAGAACAGGAACGTAAAGACGATGATCGCCACGCCGTAGTTGTTCGTGAGGGCGTTAAAAAAGTTGAGTGCGTAGAGAATGGGCACGGACAGCGTCTTCGTAATCGGCCGGATGAACGAATAATTGCTGAAATTGATGAGGTCGACGATCTCGATGTGTCGGCCGGCAAATTCTGAAAGTGATTTCGTATAAGGACCTGAGAGTGCGAAATAATCCTTCGTGCCGGTGAAAACCTTCGTCACAGAGCCGTCGGACATGATCGGCACGTAGGCGGTGATCAGGTGTCGAGTTTCGCTTGTTTTCTGGCTGCGCGTGACCCAACTGATAATGCCGTCGTAAAACGGAGCGGTCGGAAATTCGAACTTGGTCGAGCGATATTCGAGGCCTTGCATCCGCGTTGCGGGAACGGCGGCCATCGCGAAATAGGCGTCAGCAACGCCTGCCCAATCGACGTTGCCCGGGACGCCGAGCGTGCTCAGATTATTGCTGTCGTACGTGAACGAGGCTCCCGGATAACGGAAAACATCATCGTTGGCGGATGCGATCGCCTCTGACTCGATGTGATAAAAATT
Source organism: Acidobacteriota bacterium (assembly GCA_043737915.1). Lineage (GTDB taxonomy): Bacteria > Acidobacteriota > Blastocatellia > Pyrinomonadales > Pyrinomonadaceae > OLB17. The sequence continues at coordinate 1,752 of JAYSZT010000315.1, read as the reverse complement.
GTGATGAGGGATGCCGGTGTCGCCGAGGCTGGCACCGATCAAAAGCTTTGTATTCGGGACGTTTTGCCCGCCTTTCGTGAGCTTAACGGAAAGGTCGGCAATGTAGTTATCACCGCGGAAAACGAACGTTTTCGTCACCTCGACGCCGCTTGCGTCGGTCAACTTGAACTCGATCTGCTTCTCTTCGCCGGCGGCGAGGACAACGTCGCCATCGGCACCGGAAACAGCGAAATTACGGTCGTTGATGATGCCGTTGATCGCCTGATCGTCGGTCGATAGGCGAAACGGAACCTCACGCGGGCTTTTCGCCAACGCCTCCGGCGAGATCAGTTGCAAAGGTTTTTTCTCAGTCTCATTCGAACCGTCAGCAAACAGCGGACGCTCCTCTTTCGGGGATTTGTTCTGGATCAGCACCCAGCTCGTCGCGACCGCACCTTTGCTGTCGAGCGTTACCTCGTAGAGAGGCGATTTGATCTTGATCTGCTTGTTCGGCGTCGTATCCGGCGTGGTCGCAGCCGTCTCAGCCGGAGTCGGTGCGACCGGCGTCGGTTGAGTAGCGGCGGGTTGTGCGGTATTGGCGTTCGCAGCTAAATTCGAACTATCAGGAACAGGTGCCTTCGGAGCGAAAAAGTACTGCCAGCCGAACAGAACGGCCATCGCAAGCACCATCGCGATCAAAAAACGAGATTGACTACTATTACCGGGATTTTCCATTTCAAAAATAGTTCCGAGTTACGCTTGCCGGATTTCAGCTGTCGGCTTAGATCTCTGACCACCGACCACCGACAACTGCCCACTACTCAACCGGGTCATGACCGCCTTTGCAAAACGGTTGACACCTTAAGATACGCGTTAGAACCATCCAGGTTCCGCGTATCGCACCGTATTTTTCGACCGCCTGGCTCGCATATTCCGAACAGGTCGGCTCAAACCGGCAAGCGGGCGGCAAGAACGGCGACAAAAACGCCTTATAAATACCCAACAGATCTAAAACCAAAAACTTCATCTAAAAAGCAAAAAGGCGGAAACACGTGCCGTAGGGAGTGTGTTCGTCCGCCTCATACTACTCGCGTCCAACACCCTCGCTACCGCTTGGGTTTCCGCCTTTGATCTTCGCGGCGATCTTTCTAAACTCGGTGAGCGGCTCGTCGATCTTCACTCTCAGCAGGCTGCGCCGTGCGTTTAAGACCCAATCGTATTTCGTCTCGACCTGATCGAGCTCGGCTCTGCTCAACCTAAATGCCTCACGCAATAGCCGTTTTGCCCGGTTTCGAGCTACGGCATTGCCGATCGCCTTTTTAGTGGCGGTCACGCCCAAACGATGAACTGCAGCTTTTGCCGGGTCAGCATCCTCGACCGGCGGCAAAATGAAAACCGTCATAAAACGGCCCTCAAAACGCTTGCCCTTGTCGTAGACCCGCAAAAACTCGGCGCGTTTTCGCAGCCGGTCCGTCTTAGGCAGACGCAGGTCCGCGCGGTCTAATAATGGTGAACCGTTAATCTCTTGCGTCCTTTGGCTCGGCGGCGTTTGATCACTGCCCGGCCGTTCTTCGTCGCCATTCTCGCACGAAACCCGTGCTTCTTCGCCCGGCGGCGATTGTTCGGTTGATAAGTTCTCTTCGGCATAATTAGTCTCCATCATTTCACTCAAAAGTGAAAACCTAGAGTTTACGCGACCCACCACACCGATGTCAAAACCCAAAACCCGAATAAACACGGGCACTTCAGCCACGATCCACATTGGAATGAGAG
>JAYSZT010000314.1:0-14613 GCA_043737915.1 Acidobacteriota bacterium | reverse complement strand
CGATGCAGAATTCGGCAAAGGCGATACTTGTTCTTGAGGACGGACGTACATTCACGGGCACGTCATTTGGCGCGGACGGCGAGGCGTTCGGCGAGATGGTATTTAATACTTCGATGTCCGGTTATCAGGAGATTTTGACCGACCCGAGTTATGCTGGGCAGATCGTTTGCATGACGTACCCGCTGATCGGCAATTACGGCACGAACTCGGAAGACGTCGAGTCACGCCGGCCGTGGGTCGAGGGATTTGTGGTCAGAGAGGCGAGCCGCATCGCGTCGAATTTCCGCTCGACGATGTCGCTTCAGGATTATCTAAAAACGAACAACATCGTCGGTATCGAACACCTCGACACGCGTGCCCTCGTCCGGCACATTCGCGACAAAGGTGCGATGCGGAGTGCGATCTCAACGGTCGATCTCGATCCCGCTTCTTTGTTAGCAAAGGTACTCGCCTCGCCCGAAATGACCGATCGCGAACTCGCAAGTTCGGTCACGGTGTCGGCTGCCTACGAATATCCCGCAACGGCGGACGAGCGTTTTCACATCGTCGCCTACGATTTCGGTGTCAAGACGAATAGCCTGCGTGAATTCGCAAAATTCGGGTGCCGTGTTACCGTCGTCCCTTCAAATACCTCTGCAGCCGAAACGCTGGCACTCAAACCGGACGGCGTATTTCTTTCGAATGGCCCGGGCGATCCGGCTACAATGCACAGCGTTGTCGTCGAGATCCGAAAGCTGACAACGAGCGAAGTGCCGATGTTCGGCATCTGCCTCGGGCATCAGATACTCGGGCAGGTCTTCGCAGGCGAGACTTATAAGCTTAAGTTCGGGCATCGCGGCGGCAACCAGCCGATCAAGGATCTGACCACCGGCAAGATCGAGATCACGGCACATAATCATGGTTTTGCCGTCGACGCAGATACGCTGCCGGCCGATGTAGAGGTGACGCACATCAATCTCAACGACAACACAGTTGCCGGTTTGCGTCATAGAACGCTACCGGTCTTTTCGGTGCAATATCATCCCGAATCGGCTCCGGGGCCGCACGATTCCGAATATCTTTTTGAACGTTTTATCGATCTGATGAAAAGCTGAACGCCCTTAAATTTATGAACTTCAACGAAACCGACATAAAAGATGTCGTTGTCTATCCGCTTAAGAAATATCACGACGACCGTGGCTGGCTCGCCGAGCTTTTCCGGCACGATGATCTCGACGAAGAGTTTTATCCGGCGATGTCATATATTTCGTTCACGACGCCCGGCGTTCAGCGTGGACCGCACGAACACGTTGATCAAGCCGACCTGTTTTGTTTCATCGGACCGTCCACATTCAAGATGCGGATGTGGGACAACCGGCCAGATTCGCCAACATATAACTCCATAATGACCATGCTTGTCGGAGTCGATAACCCGATGGCAGTCGTCGTCCCCAAAGGCGTCGTCCACGGATACAAAAACGTCGGCGCCATCGACGGAATGGTGATAAACTGCCCAAACCGGCTCTATATGGGTGAAGGTAAACGCGAACCGATCGACGAGATCCGTCACGAAGACGATCCGGACACGATCTATAAGATGGATTAAAATTTTGACGCATTGATCGCTCTTGCGCCACTAAGACCCGGCAGACGGCGGCGAATAACCAGCACGTTCGTTTGACCGGACGTCACCGCGGACCTATTCCAATTTCTTGCCCGATCTCATCGTCGACGGTCATCTTGTCTTAAATGAAGATCCTACGCATCATCGCACGCCTCAATGTTGGCGGGCCTGCCCGGCACGTCGTCTGGCTTACAAAAAAGCTCGATCCAAGCAAGTTTCAAAGCGTACTGATCGCGGGAACTGTGCCGGACGGCGAAGAGGACATGAGCTATTTTGCCGCCGAGAACGGCGTCGAGCCGATCTACATCGCCGAACTCAGCCGTGAACTTTCACCCAAAGACATCGTCTCGCTTTACAAGATCTACCGCGAGATAAAGCGGCAAAAGCCTGACATAATTCACACCCACACCGCTAAGGCTGGCACGGTCGGCCGCATCGCCGCATTTTTATACAAATGGCTCACTCCAGGCACGCTGATCTGGCGTCCACGAACGGTAAAGGTGGTCCATACATTTCACGGACACGTTTTTCACAGCTACTACGGAGCGGCGAAAACGCGATTATTCCTGCTGATCGAAAAAGCTCTCGCACGATTCGCGAGCGATCGGATCGTTGTGATCACGCCGCAGCAGCTCAACGAGATACACGAAAAATTTGGTGTCGGCTCACGAGGGCAGTTTAGCGTAATTCCGCTCGGGATCGACCTCGGTGCCTATTCAAACGCGATCCAAAACCGAAATCTTTTAAGAAGTGAGATCGGAGCGGCGGATGACGAGATAGTCGTCGGTTTCACCGGTCGTCTGACTGAGATCAAAAACATTCCTCTACTCATTGACGTCGCAAAACGGTACACGGCGACCGTAAAAGAACCTAAGCTGCGATTCGTCATCGTCGGCGACGGGAATCTCCGGGAGGAACTCGAACGGTCCGCCGCCGAACTTATCGAGGACGGAACTCTGACATTTCTTGGCAATCGAGACGATGTATCGCGGCTTTTGCCCGGCTTCGACATCATCGCCTTGACCTCTAAAAACGAAGGGACGCCACTTTCGCTGATCGAGGCAATGGCGGCCGGTGTGCCATTGATATCGACGGCGGTCGGCGGCGTCGTCGATCTCGTCGGCGAAACCGATGAGAAAAAAGAAGGCTTTCGGATCTGTCAACGCGGCGTCGCCGTGGACGATCCCGACAGTGAACATTTTCTTAACGGCTTGATTTATCTGGCAAAAGATGGAAAATTACGGGAAAGGTTGAGTGAGGATTCGGCCGCGTTCGTCAATGCAAATTACTCGGTCGATAGATTATCCACCGATATCGCGTCCCTCTATCGGGAACTTGTGCCGCATCGTGTATGATTTAAGATGCTTCAGTTAACAACAAATCCATTCATTATCGGCGGAGCGGCGTTCCTTCTCGGGCTGTTAATGACGCTTGCCGTACGTCGTTTCGCGACGGCAGAAGGATTTGTCGCGAAACCGAAGGCCGACCGATGGCATAAACGGCCGACAGCGATGCTCGGCGGAGCCGCGGTCTTCTTGACGACGCTTATCATGTACGGCCTTTTCGTGCCCGCTACGCCACAATCGCTAGCATTGCTCGGGGGCAGCGGATTCCTATTTTTCGTTGGTCTCATCGACGACGTCTTAACGATCCGGCCTTACCAAAAGCTGATCGGGCAACTGATCGGTGCTGCGCTACTGGTCTCATTCGGCCTAACTTTGCCGATCACCGGAAACGAGGTCATCGATATCTGGATCACTGTTTTCTGGATCATCGGGATAACGAATGCGATAAATCTGCTCGATAATATGGACGGCCTGGCGGTCGGCATATCGGCCATCGCGGCGATCGCACTCGGATTTAGTTTTGCCGCCAACGGCCAGACGAACGAACTTGCATTCGTCGCCGTTTTTGTCGGTGCCCTACTCGGTTTTCTGGTCTTTAATTTTAATCCGGCGTCTATATTTATGGGCGACTGCGGATCGATGTTCGTCGGGTTTCTTCTTGCGGGTTCGGTACTGCTCAATCAGGTCGGCGGACGTTCGCGAGGAATATTACCGATCCTTGCGGTTCCGGTTTTAATTCTTTTTGTTCCGATCTTTGATACGACATTTGTCACCATACTTCGCAAGATGTGGGGACGCAAAGCGTCGGAAGGCGGTCGCGACCATACCTCTCACAGACTCGTCGCTCTTGGGCTCTCTGAGCGGGCCGCGGTGCTGATGTTGTACGTTTTTGCGATCGTCGCGGGTGGGCTCTCTCTTGCGATCAGTGGTCTCGAGGCAAGCCAAAGTCTTGCCCTTATCGCGATTTTCTCGATAATTCTTGTCATCATCGGCGTCTATCTTTCTAAGGTCAAGGTGTACGAAGCCAAGGAGGAAGATCTGGCGGCAGAGAATAACGCGATGTTCGCCTTTTTGGTAAATGTCTCGCACAAGCGGCGCATTTTCGAGGTGTTTCTCGATGCTTTTCTGATCACGCTCGCTTATTACGCGGCATTCGTCCTCGTTCTCGGTCCATTCGAAGGCACGGAGGCATGGAATCTTTTCTTAAAGAGCCTGCCATTGCTCGTATTATTAAAGCTTGGAGCCTTTTTGGCGGTCGGCGTTTACCGCGGCATCTGGCGGTACACGAGCATCGGCGATTTTGTGACGTTCGGAAAAGGCGTGGCTCTAGGCTCGGTGCTGAGCGTGCTCGCTCTCCTGGTTTTGTATCGGTTCGAGTTCTACTCGCGGGCGGTCTTTGTGATCGACGCGATCCTACTGCTTTTCGCTCTGATCGGCAGCCGCATGGCGTTTCGTCTCATCCGGCAGGCGATACCGATGCCAATGGACACCGACGGTCGCCGTACATTGATATATGGAGCCGGCGACGGTGGCGAAATGGTCCTACGCGAACTGCGCAACAATCCGGCATTGTCCTTTCAACCGGTCGGATTTATTGACGACGATCCACTAAAAAGCGGCAAGGTGATGCACGGCCTAACCGTTTACGAAAGCAACGGATCACTCCTCGAACTGTGTGAAAGCAAGAATATTGAAGAGATCCTGATCTCATTTCGCAAGATCACGCCAGAACGCCTCAAAAGCGTTCGCGAGCTGTGCAGCTCACAGAATATTTCGCTGCGGCGTGTTACCTTGAGGATCGAGCCCGTTAATTTCGATTGACCAATCTGTGTCGATACAACTCGTAAAAATTCGTGTCCCATATCTGCGTGTGGCGATCGCCGCAGCGGGCGTGGTCTGTATTTGTTTCGTCTGGTTCGTGGCGAAGTGGAATTTCGCCAATGCCATTTCATCGCGAACGGATCAAAAAGACGTGGCTGAGATCGCACTTTCTCTGGCTCCCGATGACCCGCAGACACACTTCGCGGTGGCGGTAATTTTTCAAAACACTTTTGAGGTATCAGACATCAGCCGTTCACTCGCCGAGTACGAACTGGCGACGGCTTTGTCGCCGGCAAATTATATTTGCTGGCTGGAATTAGGCCATGCCCGCGAGCGAACCGGCGACTCCATCGGAGCCTTGGCAGCGTTGAAAAAGGCCTTAGAACTCGCACCGAATTACGCGGACGTTCAGTGGTCATACGGCAACGCCTTGCTCCGGTCAGGGAATTCTGACGCAGCATTCGAACAGATCAGCAAAGCCACTGCCGGTAAGCCTTCGCTGGCGAATGCGGCCATCGTTGCCGCGATGACGGCATTCGGCGGGGACGCGGAAAAGGTTCGCCGATCATTCGGCGACTCGCCCGCTTTTGGTGCGGCAATGGCTTCATATTTTGCCGGCCAGGATAAAACTGCTGAGGCCGCCGCCGCCTGGCGATCGATTCCCGAGGCCGAACGCCGAACCAACTTTAAGGAAACCGGAAGCTTATTGGTTTCTAAATTTTTGTCGGCGAAGCAATTTCGCCTCGCTGTCGAGGTCAAAAACGATCTCTCGGACGCTCAACTCTCTCCCGGCAGCATGTTCGACGGCGGTTTTGAGACCGGTGTGAAGATGCGGGACGCCGGGGCTTTTGAATGGCTGATAGCTCCGGGAGCCGAACCCCAGATCGCTCTTAGCACCGCCCAAAAACACTCCGGCAACAACAGTCTGATCTTAGTTTTCAATACGATGCAGGCGGCGGATTTCCGAGCCATTTCGCAAACAGTTGCGGTCGAACCGAGAGCTTCCTATGCATTCGAGGCATTCGCTCGGGCAGAATTAAAAGCAGCTTCGACACTGCGTTGGGAGATCGTCGATGCCGCCGACGGCAAGGTAATTGGCCGGACCGAAGCGGTTGCCGCAAACGGTGACTGGTCACGGCTGTCGGCTCAATTTATCGTACCGGCGACGAGCGACGGAGTGATCGTCCGGCTGGTCCGTTCCGATTGTATCTCAGCCGTCTGCCCGATCGGTGGACGGGTTTGGTTCGACGACCTCTCGATCCGGCGGCAATAATGAGTGAAAAAATCAAACTAATTCGGGCAGAGAACTTGGACGGAAACGCGTCGCGATCGAGCGTTCTGATCTTTGCGCTTTTATGTTTGATACCGGTCGTCTCGACGATACTATACGGCGGTGTCGATGCTCTCACGTGGATACTGATCGCGATCGCGACCGGCAGCATCGGTTTGGCGTGGCTCGCGGACGCTTGGGCAAGAGACGGCATTTTGATCGATAGGAATTCGCTGCTTCTCCCGCTCGTCGGACTCATTATTATCGGCGTTATTCAGATCGTCCCAATATTCGGTAGCGGGATTTCGCCTGAACTGTTATCGATCCCGGGCGCAGGGACGCTGTCACTTGACCCGTATGCGACTCGCTTTTTTCTTACCCGGCTGATCATCTATGCCCTGTTCTTTGCCGCCGCTGTCACATTTATCGACACTGAAAACCGTCTGAAAAAGATCGTCCTCGGGATCGTCATTTTCGGAACAATAATGGCGTTTTTCGGTATTTTGCAGCGTTTGGCAAATGCCGAGGCGATCTACGGAATGCGGGATGCGGGTCAGGCGATCCCGTTCGCGTCGTTCATTAACCAGCATCATTTCGCGTCGTTCATGGAGATGACGGGCGGACTCGCTTTCGGTCTTTTGTTCGGAAGTGCGATCGGCCGTGACAAGAAGGTAATTCTCGCGACCGCAGCCGTCATAATGGGCGTCGCGGTCGTATTGACGAGCTCGCGTGGCGGTCTGTTGAGCTTTATTGGCGTTATGGCTTTCGTCGTGATCGTTAATCAATTAAAGCGAAAGACAGCGAAAAGCGACACGAATGTTCTCAGGCCGTTCGTTGCGATCGCCGCGGCGGGCCTCGGCCTGTTGATTGTCGTTTTTGGGGTTGTTCTAATGATCGGTGCAGATTCGTCGCTGATGCGCGGCATCGGCCTTTCTGGAGTGACAGACGATATCAGCAACGGACGAACCCATTTTTGGTCGATCGCGATCAGGGTTTTCCTTGATCATCCGCTACTCGGGGCTGGATTCGATGCATTCGGCGTTGCATTTCCAAAGTACGATAGTTGGACAGGTGCGTACCGGATCGAGCAGGCACATAACGATTATCTGCAAACACTCGCCGACGCCGGGATCGCCGGTTTTGCCTGCGTTGCGGCATTTATTTTTCTGCTTTTCAAGAAAAGCCTACGTCTGATCTCCAACGAACCAAATGAATTCCGCCAGTCAGCCGCCATCGGTGCATTGGCTGGTTGTTTTGGGGTGATGGTCCACAGCTTCGTTGATTTTCCGTTGCGCACGCCCTCGAATACCTTCATTTTCCTGCTATTGGCAGCGATTGCTACCGTATCGGTTAAATTTGCGGTCAAGAGTCGCCGGTCGAAGGCTTAGAGAACCTTGACGACGATCTCCTTCTTTCCGCACGGCAATTCGAACAAAACACTGAAATCGCCCGTCTTGGCGGTGATCGAACGGACGACATAAAGTGCTCGTCCCTTTATCGCCGTGATATTTTCGCGGCGAAGCTCAAGGTCTGCCGCACTGCTCGACGTCGCGGTCAGAGAACTTAGATCGCCGTCGTTCTCGGTGCCGACAATAACGGCAAGATCGGCACCGTTGTTCTTTATCGAGATCACATCTTCGCTCGTCGTGACAGTGCACGGAGCGATCTCGGAGGTCGTCGCAACCGATTTTGGTTTTGGCTTCGATGAAGGTATAGAGATAATCACGGGCTCGAAAAGCGGGGGCCGGTTCTCGTTTGAAACTACCGGAACCTTGGGCGTCGGTTCCGGTGTCGGACTTGGCGTTGGCGTCTCACTAGGACTTGGACTAGTTGTCAGTGTTGGCTCCGAGACCGCTGCTCCGGCAACCGGAACTTCCGCCGGCGTCGGACTTGGGGTTATTTCCGGATTCTTTGCCTCCTGCGGCGGGCCGGGATCAATGCTCGGATCGGATCTTGGTTCCGGCGTCGGTTGCACCGCGGCGACTGTCACCTCCGGAGCCACGACCAGCGGATTGCGGCCAATCCGCAACTCCAGGCCGTCCTTTGAGCCGTTGACGCGTTTATAGAGCGTTTCTATCACCGCGTATTTTATCGGGTCGGGCGAGCCACCATTGTAGCTTCTCGAATAAGCGTCAAGTGCCTCAGCATTTTTTTCCGTTGAAGCTAAAGCAGTTCCTAAACGCCAATTGCTCGAGCGCCACCACGCACTGCCGACCGGCAGGACGCTGACCGCCCGTTTTAATCGAATTACAGCCTCAGGACCGTTTTCCAGCATCATCAGCGCTCCGCCGCTGATTTCCTCGATCCGCCCCCGAAGAATGGCTGACAACGTCGCACGCGGAATAAATGGTAATTGAATATACTCATCTCGGGTCGCGGCAATGGTGCGTGTTCGATAAAGTTCGTCGGCCATGACGGCCGACGCCGCGTCGGGAGCATCGAGGCCGGCGTCGACCGATGCGATCGCGGCTTTGGCGAGATCTAGCACTTTTTGCGGTGCAAGCCATTTTTCGAGGAGTTGCGATGCGGCAAAGAGTTGCCGGTGAGCTTTCATCTTGTCGTCGACACCGCCAGCTCCGACAAATTTGTCTGCCGCAGTCGCGACCGCAGCGGCATCGGCGGTTTTAACTGCATTTGAAAATTCGAGCAATGCCCTCAACCTTCCTGCATTCTCCGCATCGTCGGCGGCGGTCGGTGCGAAAATGCTTGCCCGTCGCTCGAACGCCACGAGTTCTGTAAAACTGACAGCTTCGCGCGAGACTCGCCCGCCGAGCGATGTACTGACACCATCGTTTTTGAGTGCAAAATTCTTATCCAGCGTCTCCGCCGCTTCGCGAAAGAATCCGGCGGCAAACCGAGCCGACGCGATCTCGTATTCAAGCGTCGGAAAATTACCGTACTGCCGTGCCTTGAGCAATATTCGTTCGGCGGTAAGCGGCCTTTTTAGAAGCATTTCTCCGCGAGCTGTCGCGAGGTGCGACCATATGAACCGCGGTTCGGCAGCGATCGCCTTTTCGCCAAACTCGACCGCTTTTTCGCCTTCGTTATGGGCAGCGTACCAGTATGCCGCACCTGCCAAAAGAATCACGTTGCCCGGATTGGCGGCGAGCGAAGCCTTCATCGCTGCCTCGGCTTCGGCCCGCTTTCCGGAGTCAAAAAGAGCGAGGATGAGCCCCGTTTGCGCTGGTTGATTCTCCGCGTCTTTGGCGATGATCTGGCGGTAAAGTTCGGCCGCTTCGTCGGCGCGGCCAAGTGCTCGGTACATTTCGGCGAGGCCCCGGCGGGCGGTGATCGACTCCGGATCGAGTTCAACTGCTTTGGCATAGGCGACCGCGGATTGTTCAAGCTGAAAATCGATGCGGTTCGCGAGGCCGAGCGTTTGAAACGCGGCGGACGAATCAGGCGTCAGCTTTATCGAAGCCTCCGCCAAACGCACGGCATCGGCTCCCATTTCAACACTCAGATAAAAGTTTGCGATAGACAATAACTGTGCGGCGTTCGCACTTGAACGTTCTTCAAGGATCTTCGCGATCTCGACAGCCTCTAGCTGAGCGCCTCGAAAAAATAAGTTAGACGGAAATTTTGCGAGAATATCGGTAAAAAGTTTCTCGGGAATCGGTTTCGGTGCCTCTGCCGCGGCGGCTTTGAAAAAATCGGAGGCAGTAACCAGATCGCCGGCCAAAAGGCGTTCGTTGCCGATGTCTGCACGAAGTGTGACCAGAGTTTCAAGGGCAAGGTCGAGTTTTTTCGTTTTCGGGAATACCTTAAGGAATTCACTGATCGCACCGATGCGTTCGTTGGCGTCCGTGACGGCTAGAGCCTTGTCCCATTCCGCCGTTTCATCGATCACCTTCTTCGGCGTCGAAGCTGGCTTTGGAGTTGCTGTTGTCGTTTTAGTCTGGGCGAAACCAGCTGAGAATAAAACGCAAGTGAGCAAAATAATGATGCAAGATCTCATAAAAACACCTGTAAAATCAGTTGTCGAAGGCAAAATCATAGCACGAAATTGCCTTTTAACGTCTTCGGCCTTATCCTCGCAATATGACCGAACTCGACCAAATGTGGTCGCAAATGTTAGACCACGCGGCCGCTCGGGCTCAGGAATCCGGCAATCGAGATGTGGCGTCCTATCTCCGGCTAAAGGCCACCAATGATGCCATCAGAACTGTCGGCGTCGGTTGGCTTTTTGACACTGTCATCGAGATCGCTGCCGAAAAAGATCGACAGAACATTCGACTTTCCATCGAGCGCGAAGACCCGCACCGGTTCGAGTACGGAAGTTCGCGGCTCGTCGGCGCGGCAATTCGTTTTCGTCAGGGAGTGAGATGTCTGACGGTCGAGGCGGGTTGGACGCGAACTCCATCGGACGGCATTATGCGCGGCGGAGCACTTGCATTTGCTAGGGTTTCGCATTTTGGTATGCCTAAAGCCGGAGCGGAATTGATGCTCGTCACCGAGGCCGATCGTCCTTTCTGGCGGTTTTCTGACCCCTTGATCCGCGTCGGTTCGGACGAATTACGACGTCACTTCGAGATCTTGACGACCTGACTTTCCGGCTTTTTATTCACGGCTATGTAAGGTAGAATACCTTTTAATCCAAGCTTTTCATTCGGGGAGATTTTTTAAAAACGTGATAGCAGATCTTGATAAATTAATAGAATTACAACAGACGGATACCAACCTTAGACGGTTAAAAGATTCAGTCGAAACTTCGGAAACCAGGCGTGCAGAGATCGAACAAGAGTTCGAACAGCACGCCTCTTCTATACGCGAGATACAAAATCGGCGTGATTCGATGCACGCCAAACGGGCGGATCTCGAAAAGCAGATCGCCGAGAATAAAACTTATCTCGAACGTGCCGACCGGAATCTGAAAAACGCTCAGAACTCGAAAGAATATGAGACAGCAATGCGTGAGACCGACGCTCTGCAAAAGGCGATCGCCGCATTTGAGGTTCAGATCGTCGAGTCAATGGAGACGGTCGAGGCGGTCGACAAAGAGATCGAGGAACGTGCCGAGGAGATCGCAACCCTCGACAGCAAACTCGAAGCCGCCCTCAAAGAGCACGAAGCTCAGATAACCAAAGACAAGGCTGAGTACACGAAGCTTGCCAAACAGCGTGAAACCGTTTTCGTGACGCTGCCGGCACAGCTTGCATCGATCTACAACCGGATGGCTCAGCGAAGCCGTGACGGCATTGCCGTTGCTGAGGTAATTAATGGCTCGTGCAGTGCCTGCTATATGTCTCTTAGACCTCAGATCCTGCTTGAGGTAAAGCGCGGTGATCAAATAATCACCTGTGAAAGTTGCACCCGGATCATGTACATCCTAAAACGCGAGGCAACCGAAGCGGTAGCTTAATTCTCGACCCAAACGGCACGGATTTCACGTTATTTGAGATTCGTGCCATTTCTTTTCGATCCGTGGAGATCATGAAAAAACTTATCCTGATCAGTTCACTCCTACTGTCGTTTGCCGTCCTCGTCGCGGCACAAAAATCGAACGACGCAATAGTTAAACAGCTCAAATCGCTTAAGGCTGATAAAGCGATAACGGTGAACTACGACGCCGCTTCGAACGCCACGAAGATAATGGTGATCGGCGATAATTTCGCATCCGGCGAGTCGAAGGCCGCGGGGATTCAGGCGATGAATTTCGGCATGGCTTATTTTTATCCGGGCCAAGAACTAAAAGCATCGCCGGAAACGATCAATTTTACATTTTGGGTGTTGAGTAAGAAACCACAGTTCGCCGCCGCAAATGCGTGGACCGTCGACCTCCCCGATGCCAAACTCGACCTCGGCAACTCCCGGTACGCCTCCAAACCTCGCGAGAATATGGAATATCTCAACTTCAAACTAACCCGCGATGATCTGAAAAAAATAACGGGCGGCGGATCCAAATTTCACCTCGGCACGTCGGTCTTTACCTTCACTGACCTCCAACTCTCCACGCTAAAGGCGTTAATAGCGATATCTGAACCTATGTGATAGATCAGAATCGCTTAATTTTTTCCTTCTAAACATACTCCCGTAGACGTTATTCGGGAAACGAGTTAGATCAAATCTCACGATTTTTTTCGTTTAGAATTCGGTTTCGATCAATGAGATTAAAAGGCTCGACCAATGGGAATTTCGTGCCCGGTCTTATTGATAAAAAGTTTTGTCCCTGACTCGGAAATGGTGGTCCTTTCACACTATCGAAAGTCTTTCATTTGAGGATATTTGGATTATGAAAATTAATATTTTTCGATTCTCGTTCGTCGTTTCTATAGCGTTGGCATTGGTTTGTACGGCGTTTGGTCAGAATGGAGTGACGCGGTTTACCGGCGGCATCGGTGGATCAAAGGTTGAGATGGATATTCAGCGTGATGGCACGACTATCAGCGGCACCTATTATTATCGTAAATCAGGCAGCTCAAATAAGTTGAAACTTAACGGTGAGATAAGTGCGGACGGCACTTTTACGATGCAGGAATCGGATGCAACGGGCAAGGAAACCGGGGCATTTAAGGGCAAATGGACCGAAAGTGCGAACGAGTCAGGAGCGTTGCTTGAGGGTGATTGGTTTAAGCCCGGGCAAACGGCGGATGGCCTGGGATTTTATGCCATCGAGCAGATGGTGAATTTTTCGTCAACCAAGATAACCACTCGCGAATTTAGTGAATCGATCAAAGCAAAAAAGGCTGACATCGCGGCCGCTTATCCTGAACTGTCAGGTAATGCAAAAGCAGTCGGCTTTAACAATTTGGCAAAAAAGACCGTTATGGATGCTCTCGCCGCGTTCAAAAAAGATATGGCGGGCCTAACGGTTGCGGATATAAGGCAGATGGGCGACGGTATGCGTAACTATATCGAGGTCTCGTTTAACGTAGAATATGCCGACGAAGATCTTATCAGCATCAATTTTAGCGAGGACACATTTACGGGCGGTGCACACGGGAATCGGGGCACCACTACTCTTACTTACGACCTGAAAGCAGGCCGTGAAGTGAAACTCGCGGACCTTTTCAAACCTGGTGCAAAGTATCTTTCGACTATCGCTGCCTACGCGCTGAAAGATCTGAAAGGACGCAAAGATCCGGAAAGCGGCGAGAATCGCGGCCTCGCACAGGATATTTTTGAAGACGGTGCAAAGCCGACAGTAGGAAATTACTCAAATTGGAACGTCACCAAAAAAGGACTGCTCCTGACCTTTCCTCAATATCAGGTCGCCTCCTACGCAGATGGCCCGCAGACAGTTATCGTCCCTTACTCAGCATTAAGAGCGATCGTCCGCCCGAACGGAGCTCTTTCAAAGTCGATGAAGTAGAAGTTGCTGATCAAATCTCAAGCAAGCTTTGCGACGTACACGGAATTGACTGATATCGATCCCGTGTACGGATTCGCAAACTCAACGTCGGTAGCTGTGGCGGAGCCAAAAACTGATCGAAGATGCGTCGTGAAGTCTTCGTTTGCTGGGTCATTGGACCAAAGTGCAAAGGTGCCGCTGATGGTAAGTTGATTTTTGACAGCGGTGAGTCCTGCTTTGGTGTAGAGTGAGCTGTTTTCGGGGTCGAGGTGATGCTCGGGTGAATGGTCGATATCGAGCAGGATCGCGTCGAATTTACGGCCTGGATTTTGTGCGTCGAAACCGATCCAGGCCAGTTTGAAAAAATCGCCCTGGCGGAGTTCGCATCTGGAGTCTGCGGTGAGCACATCGCCCATTGGAACGAGGCCGGCCTTATGCCAGTCGATAACTGCCTGAAAAAGATCGATGACGAGCAAGCTTCGCACGTTCTTATTTTTCAAAGCTTCCGCCGCAGTAAATCCAAGGCCGAGCCCGCCGATGACGACATCAAGATCGCCGGTCAGCGGAGCAAGCCCGAGTGAAGCGAGTTGGTGTTCGCTCTCGGTAAACAGGCTCGACATTAAGTATTCGTCGCCGAGCTTAACCTCAAAAACCTCGCGGTTATTCAAAAGCGGCTCCGGCCTCCGCCGAAGCGTCAGTTCGCCCAACGGCGTCATCTGGTATCCGAGTTCCTCAACTTTCATTAGCACCACTCTACCAGACAAAATGAACGATGCCGAAACACCGCTAAAAGGCCGGTCAAGGCTTAAAGCCCGCCGAATTATCTTCGTCACCCTTCGGAAAATGGAGCACGGTGCCGATTATTCCGAGAGCTGAGAATACGAAGAAGAATTGGTAGTTAAAGGCGAGTGCGAGAAGCAGGCCGATCAGCGAACTAACCTCGGCAAGAGCAACACTTACGATCGTAGCCGTTATGAAGAGAGACGGTTTGGTCTCCGCAATCGCCTGAGCCAGAAATTTTTTCTTGAGAACGAACGATAGCGTCAAAGATAGTATCGAAACAGCCGCCAAGGCGAGAACGAACGTCGCGTTACTCCCCAGGATCAGCCCGCTAAGATCCAATCGCAAGAGGTTGGGCTTCCCCGCAAGTACAAATGCGGGAAAGACTATCTGTGACATTAATGTCGCGATCCAAATTACTTGGGAGGTCTTGTATACCTTCTCCCAACTCACTTTTTCGTTTTCCATATCGAAAATCCTGCATTGAATTCTTATAAAGATA
>JAYSZT010000313.1:0-2870 GCA_043737915.1 Acidobacteriota bacterium | reverse complement strand
ATCATCGCCGGATATTGGTGAATGCGAAGCGGAATAAGCGGGAGTTGGAAGCTCGGAATATCGAATTGGGCAAAAGTAAAGCTGAACTTCTGCGGCTGCAGACACAACTCGTTCAATTTGAAAAAATGATCGGTCGCGGCCAGTTCGCGGTCGGCGTGGGGCACGAGTGGAATGATCCGGTTGCCTTTGTCTACGGCGATCTTGACCAGCTGTATCAAACGATGTTGTCGCTGACTCAGATGCTGGAGTTCTATGAATCGGCAGATCTGCCGGATGACGTTGCGACGCGGGCCGCAGAATTGAGAAGGAGTATCAGCCACATCTCCTCATTGAAGGACATCGAACGCCTAATTACCGAATACCGCGAAGGAACCGAGCGCGTCCGAGCAGTTGCTCAGGATCTGCGAATGTTTTCATGGCTCGACGAAACAGAGGTCAAGCGACCCAAGCGTAATGCCGGGTTCGAGTCTATACGAGGCCGCCAGTCATATGTCATAACTCGATAGGCGAATGACGTCGAACGGAGAGGCGAGTGAGGCGTGAGATAGAACGAAAACACCGACCGTTGTTTAGAAACGGCCGGTGTTTTTTTATTAGTGATCGCACGAACGATTGCATTAGACATTGCATTAGACATAACGCCTGACTATTTTGCCCCACTTCACAACTAAATACCCGTTAATGCCTGAGAGTGATTAGATGCGGCGGAGCCTTGTATTTGTACACAGCTGCCGTAACTAGGGCAGTTTGCAGGCTAATTATGTTTGGCCGTCGCGATGGCACCGCAGTTGCTAAGTAGATAGTGCGGCTGGTCAGTCGAGTCGATCAGGTTGGATTCCAGTTTCCGAGGACGCCGAAAAGATCTGATCTACGCCTCTGTTAAGTCGCACACGAGTAGTGGCCCTCGCTACTGCCTCCAACAATACGGTCAAGGCCGGCCTCTCACGTGGAAAGCGAGATGCCGGCCTTGATCGTTTAAGCTGGGGTAAACCGATCTGGCGCGAGCAAAAGAAGGCAGTAGGTACGAAACTGTTAATTGCATCGCTTAACGATGTTAAGATTCTCGCCCTTAAAAGAGATCGTGAAGGATCAACGCGTGAGTAGCACTAAATATATCGGCATTATTCTATTGATCGTTGGCCGGGATCTGAACGAGGGGTGTGAACTCTCGGTAGGCTCCGGGATAGAGCAAGCGGAGGCTGTTTAGCACGTCGTTTAGGAGCTGATCGGACTGGAAGTCATTACCGCAAGGTTCGTTCAGCGGAAAGTCGATCAGATGGATCGCGATCCGATCTTCAAGAGTTTTCTTTGCCGTGAGTTTGCCATCTGTCATAGGTTCGAGTGTACGTGAATTTTGTGCTGCGAAAGTACGCTATCGCACAGTCCTATTTACTTGCTATAAAAGTTATAAGCGTGATATTTTTTTAACGCTGACAGGCTTCCGTGTGATATTGATTTAAAATAGATTTAGTTCCAGATAACGGGCTTTTCGCAGACCTCATGAGCGGGAAGTTTGGTAGCCATGTTTCCTTCAATTCCGGAAATGCCGCGATCGGCAGAACTCCAGAATCTTAGGTTGCCGTTTTTTTTAAGCTGAGGCCCTCACGCGGATGAAGCAAACGACCGATAAGAAGGCTGTAATGGCTGATTCCTCAAAATCTAACCACTCCGCGGACAGCGTCCCCGCGTGCGACACTCGCTATCGGCGAATGTTCGAAAACGCGCGCGAAGGTATATTGATCCTCGATGCAGAGACGCGCACGATCACCGATGCCAATCGGTACATGGTCGACCTGCTTGGCTTTTCGCTCGAGGAATTTATTGGCAAGGAACTGTGGGAAATTGGTTTGCTCGCGGATAAGGCTGCTAGTCAGGCGGTTTTTAGCGAATTGCAGGCTAATAAATATTTCCGCTATGCGGACTTATCGCTCGAAACAAAGGGCGGCATCGGGCGTGAGGTCGAGTTTATCGGCTGTCTGTATGACGATGACGGAGCGCCGTTTGTCCAGTGCAACGTCGTAGAAACCACCAAGAGCAAACAGGTCGAGGAAGCGGCTCTACGTCTCTCGGCTCTCGTCAATTCATCCGACGACGCCATTGTCAGCAAGACTCTCGATGGCATCATTACCAGTTGGAATCCCGGCGCGACGCGAATGTTCGGTTATACGGCCGACGAGGCGATAGGCCAGCCAATGGCGATGCTGTTCCCGCCCGACCTCATTGACCAGGAGGCAGACATCCTCGCCCGGATCGGCCGCGGCGAAACCGTCAAACATTTTGACACGATCCGGATCCGCAAGGACGAAACGACGATAAATGTGTCGGTCACGATCTCACCCGTGACAGACAACGACGGACGAATAATCGGAGCTTCTAATATCGCTCGTGATATAACCGACCGGAAACAAGCGGAGGAAAGGCTGATCGGGATGAAAGACGATCTGCAGGCGGCCGTTAACGGTTACGAACGCATGCTCGACAATTCGCTCGACATGATCTGCTCAGTAGACGGAGAAGGCCGCTTCACTGCTATCAGCAGTGCGTCCATTAATATCTTTGGCTATGAGCCACAAGAGTTGGTCGGCAAATTATATATGGATCTGGTTCATCCGGACGATCACGGTATTACTGCAGAAATCGCTGCCGACATAATGGCGGGCAAGGCTGTAACGAACTTTGAGAACCGATATCTTCATAAGGACGGCCGAGTAATCCCTGTGATGTGGTCCTCAAAGTGGCTGGAATCCGAAAAGACCATGTTTGCCGTCGCTCGCGACATTACCGAGCGCAAACGCGATGAGTGGGAACGGACCCGATTGGCCGGTTTGCTCGAACAGAGCCTGAATGAGATCTACATTTTCTCCACCGAC
>JAYSZT010000312.1:0-27899 GCA_043737915.1 Acidobacteriota bacterium | reverse complement strand
CCGAACGAAGCAGCGGGTGCCCGCTGACCGCACTGGCGGAAACTACGCGTCCGCTCTCATCGATGAGAACCTGCACGCTGACTGCACCACTCGCTCTTACAGCCTTCGCTGCTGGCGGATACGCTGGCTTCGGAAGACTCGTTGCTTTACCGTTCAGGACGCCGCCGGAAACTGTTTTAGGAGCGGGTTTAGGTGTCGGAACCGCCTTCGGTGGCGGTGGAGGTGCGTCATCCCCTCCACTTGTGGAGGTACCCGAACCAGTCGAAAGACCGTCCGTCCCTCCGGATGTCGCCGTTCTGGCGTCTGCCGGATTAACCTGAGCACCGGTGTCTGAATTAGTCGTCCCGATCTTCGTAATACGGTCGGTCCGCATCGGCGGAATGTTACTCTTGACCGTACTGATCTGATCCGGGATCTTAGGTGACGAATCTATGTTCTGGATGAATTCCTTGCGAACGTCAACGTCCGGCTGTTTCTGTTGCTTTTCGGGCTGCTTTTCAGGCTCAGGCGGCGGCTCTTCGTCAGGCGGCGGCGGGGCGACTAGCGTCGATAGCTCGAGATCGCCACCACCCATTCCGTAATCGATCGCGAACAGACTATAGGTCCAACTGCTCAAAAGAGCAATGATGGCAATGGTCAGAATTCCAACAATGAATTGACCTTTGCGTGCGTTTTCGCGTGAATTGCTTTTAGATTCAACTAATTGATCTAGCATTGTATTTCTCCCTTACTGCTTATCGGTGCCAAACTTCAGGTCAAGGGTTACGAAACCTTTATGATTGCTATGATGTTATACACCCAATACCTGTTGTAATCAGTCTTTCAAAAACAAGACCTTCGATTCCAACCGGCAAATATATCTACCTTTTCTAAGCGTTTTACTCGACTCCATTACGTGGGGGGCGATCCGGATCTTGCTAATCAAACATGCAACAAAACAAGAAACCCCGTTCCCATCCAGAGGCCGAATACGGAAAAAGCAGTTAAATCACTAATTGACCAGCAACGAGTTGAAGTCTAAAGGGTTACAAAATGAAAGTCAAGAATAATCAAGCCTTTTCAGCCCATATTTACACTTTTTTACAATAATATCAGAGTAAAAAAACACAACACGTGACCCACATAAAAAAGTGCGAGCCACGTGCTGGAAAACCATATAAAATTCCTACCTAGTAACCGGTCTTCGCGTTACTGTGCGTCGAGACGCCGTAGCTAGTTTCTCACCCATTTCCGGCACGAGAACCTCTTTTACCCTGTTTCCACCGATCTTTCCTTGCCACCAGATAGCGATCGGGCTGGCAATTGCGATCGTCGAATAAGTGCCAGTGATCGAGCCGACAAACAAAGCCAGCGAGAACCCTCGCAGAACTTCTCCGCCGAAGAGCACGAGTGCAAGCACGGAAAGGAAGACAAGACCGTTCGTGACGATCGTTCGGGACATCGTCTGATTGATCGAGTCATTCGTTAACAAATAGATCGACTTACCACGATGGAGGCCAATATTCTCACGAATACGGTCGAAGATCACGATCGAGTCGTTCACTGAAAAGCCGACAAGTGTTAGCAAAGCAGCGAGTACGGTCAGGCTTATTTCCCATTGAAATACTGAGAAGAAGGCAAGCGTAATCAAGACATCGTGGAACACGGCGATCACCGCTCCCGCGGCGTATGTCCAGTCGTACCTGAATGCGATAAACAGCAAAATGCCGACGAGACTAAGAAGAGTCGCGATCACAGCCTGATTTCTGAGCTGCTCACTTGCGACCGGGCCGACAGTGTCGGTGCCGACGATCTTGTACGCCGCGGTATCATCTTCCTGTAGTGACTTCGACGGTTCGGCTTCCCGACCGAGAGAGTCAAGACCATTTTTAACAAAGCACCGGCTAGATTCGCCTTCGACATCGCAAACGTCCTTTCGTTCGCCCATGTTCGGTACTTTGATCAAGACTTCGTCCGTTTTATCCGTGGATTCCTGAATGACGGCCTCAGAGATGCCCGCCTTTTGAAGAGCCGAACGAATATCGTCGGTATTCGGTTTCTGCCGAAACTTCGCGGTCACGACGGAGCCGCCCTTAAAATCAACCCCCAGGTTGAATGCGTCCGTGCCGCCAGGCGAGAGTTGGCGACCAACCGCCGAAAAAAGCCCCGCGAACAGGATCGCGATCGATACGAAGATCAGGGGTTTACGCCAACCCATCCAGTCTACATTTATGTTCTTAAAAATTTCTAACATCTTAGGTTATCCGCGATACGAGATTGATACTGTTAAATACTGAGCGTCTCCATTTTTTTGTTTCGCTGAAGCATCCACAAAAAGATCGTTCGCGATACGAAAACTGCCGAGAAAAGGTTGATCAAAAGCCCTAAAACCAACGTGACCGCGAAACCTCGGATCGGGCCCGTACCGTATAGGTACAAAATTGCTGACGAGATGATCGTCGTGACGTGGGTGTCAATGATCGTAATGAAGGCACGGTCGAAGCCCATCGCGATCGCTTCAGCAACTGAGCGTCCGGCCCTCATCTCCTCACGAATACGCTCAAAAATAAGAACGTTCGAATCGACGGCCATACCAATTCCCAAAATGAGTCCAGCGATGCCTGGCAAGGTCAGCGTGGATTTGATCACGATCAGAGCAGCCATTGTCAGCAACAAATTCAGCAACAATGCGACAACCGCATTCACGCCCGCTCCTCGATAATAAAAGAGCATGAAAATGATGACGAAAACAACACCGCCGAGCGATGCCTCAACACCGGCCTTGATCGAATCTGCCCCAAGGCTCGGTCCTACGGTTCTCTCTTCCTGGTACTCGATCTTCGCCGGTAGAGCCCCTGATTTAAGCGTTAGTGCGAGGTCTTCGGCGGACAATTTAGTGAACTTACCTGATATCTCGCCGGAATCAAAGATCTGAGATTTTATGAATGCCGCTGATTTGACCTCATCATTGAGGACGACGGCCATATAGTTATTAATGTTTTTTCCGGTCCATTCACCGAATTTTTGTGCACCGCCGGGTTTGAATGAAAAAGATATCTGATAGTCGCCCTCACCGCCGGTTCTAGACACCGCACTGGCATCACGCAGTTCGCTTCCATCAACTACTGACGGATATTCGACTACGACAAATGATGTAGGCATTTTGGGTTCGGCAGCATTCGCACCACCCTTCGATGGTTCGTCACGGTCTGCGTACGGATAGACCTTGCGGGTCGATGTGTCCTTACCGCCGATCGACTGCAAAGCAGCCTCCTTTGTAGGGTAAGTCTGCACCGGTGAAGGACTTGGCGGGCTGACGATCTTCGCCAAAGAAAGAATTGCGTCATCGCCGATCAACTTCTTCACCCGCTCCGGATCATCGACACCTGGCATTTGAAGCAGGATCTGGCCAGAAGTTTCGGCACCATGTCGTTGCAAGGTAGGTTCTTTAACACCAAAAGCATTGATACGACTTTCGATGATCTTTAGCGCTTGGTCGACCGACTGACGCTTTAAGACGTCCTGTGCCGCGTTTCCTAGGCTCCAAACCACGTTTCCGCCGTTGACACTCTGCGACCAATTGACGAAGTCGACCTTTTTCATTACCTCGTCGATCACAGCCTGACTCTGCGAAGCGTCGGAGAGATTTAACGTAACGTTGAAGGTATTATTCTCCGCAACAACCGAGCTACCCGTAACCGGCAATTTTGCGTCCTGTGCCGCGGTTAATGCAGCCTGGGCGTTGTTGTCGGTAAGTTTTTTCAGGTAATCGTCAGTTCGGACGCGCATTACAAGGTGCGATCCGCCTCGCAGGTCGAGACCGAGATTTACGTTCTCAGCGAGATTCGTCTTGATGCCGGTCCACGTAAAATCAGCCGCAGTCGGAGTACGACGCGGGCCGAATACGAGATATATCCCGGCGACGGTGATCGCTAAAATAATTACTGTTCTGATCCACAAACCTGTGTTTTTCATTCTTTCTGTTCGCCACACCGACCACAAAAATTCCGTGTCGGGCCTCGGCTAATTCCTATTCCGCCTTTTTGCCTACCACCGCACTTTTACCTATTTCAAGGAAAGATTTCTCCGCACTCTGGATGATGAAACTCGTTTCTTTTATTTCCTTGATCTTTCCGATCACTCCACCGTTGGTCACGATGTCGTCATTGATCTTCAACTGCCCGATCATGTCCTGAAGCTGTTGCTTCTGGCGTTTTTGGGGAAGTATGACCAAGAAATAAAAGATGCCGAATATTGCCAGCATCATGAAGATCATCGAATACGGGAAACCGCCCGCTTCTTGAAAAAACAATAATAAATTACTCATCATTTGGTACACTTTTAGACAAAAACTCAATCATATACATTAAATCGCCCTTAATCAAACGGGATCGGGTTCGTTCTCACGTAAATTATTGAGGAAGTCCGAGCGAAAGGCCTGAAAAGTTCCGGCTGTTATAGCTTCCCTCACCCTTCTCATGGTGTCTAAGAAAAAATACACGTTGTGATGTGAGATAAGTATCGCCGCCGTCATTTCGCCCGCTTGATAGAGATGGCGAAGGTATCCTAATGAATATCGATTACAAACGGAGCAACCGCAATCGGGATCGAGCTTACCTTCATCGTCGGCGAATTTAGCATTTCGGATATTTATCTTCCCACGAGAGGTAAACGCACTCCCGGTGCGTCCATTTCTGGTCGGTATCACACAATCGAACATGTCCACGCCGCAGTTTACCGCCTCGATCAGATCTTCAGGGGTGCCGACGCCCATCAGGTACCGGGGAGCGTTCGCAGGCATCTTTGGCGCAAGATAATCCAACACTTCGTACATTACGCTCTTTTCTTCGCCGACACTCAAACCGCCGATGGCGTAACCGTCAAAACCGACGTCAATCGTGCGGTCAAGGCTTTCTTTTCGTAGATCAAGGTGTCCGGCACCTTGAATTATTCCAAATAGCGATTGATTACCGCTCAGGCCATCGACGTTAGTAATAAACCCCGTATCAGCACCGTCTCGTTGCAATTCACCAAATCTTTCTTTCGATCTCCACGCCCAACGTGCCGTCATTTCCAGACTTTTCTTAGTTGCGTCAAAACCGGCATCCCCGGGCGGGCATTCATCGAACACCATCACGATCTCTGACCCAAGCGTCGCCTGTATTTCCATCGATACTTCGGGCGACAGAAACTGTTTGCTACCGTCGAGGTGCGACTGGAATTCAACTCCGTCTTCGGTGAGTTTCCGCAGTTTGGTGAGTGAGAAAACCTGAAAACCACCTGAATCTGTCAAAACCGAACGATTCCAGCTGCTGAATTTATGTAGTCCGCCCATTTTACGGAGAATTTCAACGCCCGGGCGAAGGAACAAATGGTAAGTATTTCCAAGAATAATGCGTGCATCCATCTCGTTTTCAAGCCATTCGAAACGAACACCTTTCACTGTTCCCTGAGTGCCGACTGGCATAAAAACAGGCGTTTCGATCACGGAACGCCTCGTCCTAAGTATACCGGTCCGCGCTTCGCCGTCGCGGGCAGTGACCTTAAAGTCTAGCGGTTTTGTCATTACTACTTCTTCCGACCGATCAATGCCCAGATATCAGGTGCTCCGATAGCGAGCTCCGACGCGAAACGACCATCTTCGTTGACCAGCACAGCGGACGGCGTCCCGAACATACCGAATTTTGATGCGGTCACATATTCCGCTTCCAAGATCACGGGAGCGTCTAACCCGAGATCTAAATTCTCCTGCGGATCGCCATCAGAAAAGACGAGAAGATTAGGCTCGTCCTCGCCCTTACTGCTTTCCCATTCCTTAAGGTCTCCGATCATTCCTCTACAGTGAGGGCACGTGGGGCTCCAAAATGCGACAAGGGTTGGCTTGCCCCGAAAGAAGCCTGCATCGACCTCTTTACCTCTTAAATCCTTAATTGAAAACTCAGGAACGATTTCGCCGATCTTAGCATCTAGCGTCACCCCGAGATCATTCGGTTTCCCGTTAGCAAAATAAGTGAACAGACTCGAAAGGTCTTCACTTTTTATTCTTTCGACGAGTTTTCGTATTTCAACATCCCCGGTTGCTATGTCACTCGCGACCTTTCCGCTAGCGCCAACAAATAGCGCACCCGGAGTCCATTTTGCTTTGACGGACTCGGCAAATTCACGTTTTTCGTCTAGAAGAATGTGCTTCGGCCGTTCGCCCTCAAATTTCTGGAGATTTTCCTTAGGCTTTCCACTACTGACCAGGATGATGTCAACTTTACCGTCAAGTTCCGCTTGCCAGCTGTCTAACTCGGGCACCAAAGCCTGACACGGATTGCAGGTTGGACTAACGAAAAAGAACAACGCAGGACGCCCACGCTTTGCAAACATTCCCGTCGAAAAAGTACCACCGCGGGCATCTGCCAACACAAAATCCGGGAGCGGAGCACCCATCGGCAGTCCGTCGCGTGGATTCCCCGCCTCCTGACGTTCGACCTCGGCCCCGTCCTTTGATATCAACTCCATCACCTCGATCCGCCGGGCAAAATTATCCTGCTTTGCCGAAATTCGCCGAAGCAGATCGATCGCGAAGCCGAGAAGTAGCACCGCGATTAAAACCAAGATCAACTGCAGGGAGTCGCGATCGATATTCGTCAAACTCAGTCCTTGATCAACGCGGCCTTTGTAGATTAGGACGACGGCAGGAATTAGAAATATAAGATTCCGGATAAGGCTCGACTTTCCTATCGGTTCGCTGTGGAGTTGTCCGAAACAATGGCAATCGGGAGCATTGCCCTGCACCATCTGGTAGACCATGCCGGCCAAGAAGAGCGTAAGTAGTGCGGCAGACCCAATGGCACCGAACCACGAAACTGACGGAAATAAAAGAAATGCGGCAATGACTATCTCGACGACCGGCAAAATCACTGCCGCAACCGAGGCAAGCGACGCAGGCACGCCAAAATCAGTGACCGCCTTTCGAGATCCGGTCGGGTCGACGAGTTTCGAGAGGCCGGCGACTGTAAAAATCCCGACCAAAAATAATCTGAATATTAGTAATGCTAGTTCCACAATTCTTTTCTTCCGCGCACGCTATTCCCAAGAAGCTATCGAAATATAATAGCTAACCCGTTAATGTTTGCCAAACCAATTTCTAGAGACGTTTTGGTTTAACTTTGTGCCGCTCGACCAGTCTGATCGGTGTTGCGAAGAATTCGAATTCATCGCGGAGTTGGTTTTCTATGTACCTAAGGTAAGAGAAATGGAGCCCGCCTTTTCCTCCGGAAGTGAAGAGGATAAAAAGGGGCGGTCGCATGCCCGCTTGAGTGAGGAATTGTACTTTGAGTCTCGAAAAGCCGCCTTTAACCGGTGCCGGTGCCGATCCGCCCTTCGGCTGGGAAATCTTGTCCTCAAAAAATCGGTTGAGCCGCGAGGTCTGGATACGTAAATTACGGGCCGCATATGCCTGTGCGACGAGCGGAAGAACCTTCGGCACCCGCTGCCCCGTAAGTGCGGAGATCGTCACGATCGGCGCCCAGTCGAGGAACTTCATCGCCATTCTTAGAGTACGCTCGAATTCGTATATCGAATTTGTTTCTTTTTCTTCAAGCGCGTCCCATTTATTGACGACTATTATTACTGAACATCCCGAGTCAACTGCATAACCCGCGATATTCGCATCTAAATTTGTAACCCCTTCTACTGCGTCTATGATAATTATCGCTACATCGGCACGCTCTAACGCCTTACGGGCCATGATTACTGAAAGCTTTTCAGCCATCTCCGTCGTTTTTCCTTTACGCCGAATGCCGGCCGTGTCGATCAGCAGGTAATCCTGTCCATCGACTGTCAATTGAGTGTCGATCGCATCGCGGGTCGTGCCGGCGATGGGCGAAACGATGACTCGCTCTTCGCCGAGAATTTGATTTAAGAGCGATGATTTACCAACGTTAGGACGGCCGATGATGGCTAGTTTGATCTCCGTAGAAGCTTCCACTTCGACTTCTTCTTCTTCAAAAGCGAGGTGATCGAAAACTAGGTCAAGCAGATCTCCGATACCGGTTCCGTGTTCGGCCGAGATCGGCGCCATTTCGTAACCGAATTGGAAGAACTCGCCCGCCTCGTTCTCCACCGTTTTAGACTCGACCTTGTTAGCGGCAATGATTATCGGCTTTCCGGTATTTCTCAACAAAACGCCTAGTTCTTCGTCAAGCGGGGTTACGCCGGCACGTGAATCGAGAACCCAGATAATCGCAGTCGACTCATCGATCGCGTGCGACGCTTGTTTGAAGATATTCGAGGGAATGATCGCGTCATCGTCCGGCACGATACCGCCCGTATCGACTAGTCTAAATGTCGAGGCTTTCCAATCGACCTCGCCAAACATCCGATCACGCGTAATCCCGGGCTCATCGCCGACAATTGCTTTGCGTGCACCGACCAAACGGTTAAAAAGTGTTGATTTCCCGACGTTCGGGCGGCCAATAATGGCAACTAACGGAGCTTTCATTGATTGTAAGCATAGTAGATATTGGCTTGGGATGCATCTTTGCGTAAAAAGCGACCCCGCCGAACAATTGTTTGGCGGGGCCGCTTCGCACTTAACCGAGGGATTAATTGATCGCCATGTTGAGGATCGTACTTATTACCTCACCGAGGATCGAGTACTTCACCTTGAATACGATTTCGTCACCCTTTCAAAAAATCGTATGTAATGTGAACTTCCATCGTTCCGTTCGACAATTCCGGTCGAACTGCGATCGCTTTCATCTTCAAATTGCCCGTATTAGGGATTGGGACGCCAAATGATATCTTGTCGAGATTGAGAATCTCGATCGGGTTGAGCTTTTTATCTATCGATCCCTGGATTAGCTTCGCGATGATAGTTCCCCCGATGCCGCCGGTTCCGTTCAAGTTCACGTTTAGAACTCTCGCTCGACCGATCAATCTTTGACTAGCCTGATCAAATTCTAGATCGACGTTCGTTTCTGCCCAACCCGCGAACTCGACACATCCGACGAACGGAGGAGCGTAATTGCCTGAAAATGCAATTGGGACGAAAACTTTGCCTTCGCGAAATCTTACCGCAGTTCGAACGCCATTCATCTCCCGAAGCAACTTCACCGACTCACTACATAGCGGTTTCGATCCATCAGTTCTCGCTGAAAAACCGAATTCGTTCGGACCCGAACTGCTTCCAAACCAGCTAAACGAGTCAGTCTCGCGACTAGTGTCATAAGCTTGTGCAATTGAAAATTCCGGTGGCTCAAAATTTTGGAACATCGAATCGAGTAACGCGTCAAAAAATACTTCGTTAAGGCTGATCGTGATGTCCGCTCGTTGTGCATTTGCTGCGGAGATGAAAAGGAATATAGTGAGTAAGGCGGCTACGAAGTTTTTATGCATACGTGAAGTGTCCTCAGAAATGGAAAATTCAGAAGTCCTATTTCGGATGTTGCCCAAGGTAATTTCGTTGTTATCTGTTTAGGTCACAGTCCGCTCCGAACGACATCGTGTAACCTGAGAAGGCCGACGCATTTCCCATCTTCGTTCGTGACAGGCAGAACTGAGATCTGCGAAGGTCTGTCTTCCATTAAACGCAGGGCTTCGTACGCGAGCATTCCGGGTTTTGCGGCAGTGGGCGAAGCGGTCATCATTGATCCGGCGGTCAACTGGGGAAAGTTTTCCGGCGAAGTCCGCTCGATCGTACGACGAAGATCGCCGTCCGTCACGATACCGAGCAAGATCAAATTCTCGTCGACAACATTGACAGCACCTAAAGAATAGCTGGAGATCGACTTCACGACCTCGAGCCAATTAGCAGAAATAGAAATATTTGGACTGTCGTGCATAAGGTCTCGGACAGTCAACGTCAACCGCTTTCCGAGTCGGCCCGCCGGGTGATTCGCGGCAAAATCGGTTTCAGTAAGGCCTTTAGATTCCATCAGAGCCATCGAGATAGCGTCGCCGATAGCCAACGCGACCGTTGTCGAAGCCGTCGGGGCCAAATTCAGTGGACAAGCTTCCTTATCGACCGATGCGTCAAGCACGACATCCGCATGCCGCCCCAAACTAGAATCGACGTTACCAACTATCGCGATCACCGCGACGTTGCGTTGACGAAAAGTGGGTAAGATCGCCAGTATTTCATCCGTTTCACCCGAGTTACTGAAAGCGATAACGACATCGTTTTCCGCCACCACTCCGAGGCCGCCGTGCAACGCGTCCGACGGATGAAGAAACACCGCCATCGTCCCGGTGCTGGTCAATGTCTGTGATATCTTTTGTGCGATCACTCCAGATTTACCGACACCGGTTACGAGAATCTTTCCTGAACATTTTCCAAGTAACTCGAGACAGCGATCAATGCTAGTTTCATCTAGCCGCTTTGCCGCACGCTCGATCGCATCTGACTCGGTCCGTAAAACCTGCCTAACTTTTTCTGGATTTGAACTCATTTTTCGAAAATCTCTTGCATTTAAGCCGCAAGGCTTTTGATTTTAGCACAGCACCAGAAAGGAAACTTGCCACACCTTCGTCCTTCGATCTTCGGTAAGGTGGCTCACAGAAATAGATCAAAGATTTTGTTAGAATAACGTATGAAGAAAGGTAGCCTAATTTCTCTCACGCCCCGAGGGCTCTATTGCGAGCAGGGAGATTTTTACATTGATCCATGGCTACCGGTCAATAGAGCGGTAGTCACCCACGCTCATGCCGACCACGCGTATCGCGGGAGCAAGAATTATTTAGTTGCTACCGAAGGTGAATCGTTGGCACGCATTCGCCTTGACCCCGAATCTTATATCTCAAGTCAAAAATACGGAGTGGTCAGCGAAATGAACGGCGTGAAGGTATCTTTTCATCCCGCCGGGCACATTTTAGGTTCGGCACAGGTTAGAGTCGAATATAAAGGAGAGGTCTGGGTCGCGTCAGGAGATTACAAGCTAACGCCGGATCCCACTTGTGAGCCTTTCGAACCGGTTAAGTGCCACTATTTCATTACCGAGGCAACGTTCGGACTGCCGATCTATTCCTGGCCCGAGCCGAAGACGGTTTTTGCAGGAATTGACGAATGGTGGCGGCTTAATCAGACGAACGGCAAGGCATCAGTGATATTTGCGTATTCGTTGGGAAAGGCTCAACGCGTTCTAAACGGCGTCGATCGCTCGATCGGCGCGATCTTCACGCACGGTTCCGTGGAGCGTTTAACTGAGGCGTATCGGGCTTCAGGTATCGACCTTCCCGACACTAAATATGTCGGCGATGTCACGAACAAGAAAGATTTTACCGGTTCGCTAATAGTCGCTCCGCCGTCGGCACAAATGTCGACCTGGATGAAACGTTTCGGGCCTCAATCGACCGCCTTCGCATCTGGTTGGATGATGGTCCGAGGGGCGAGACGGCGACGGGCGGTCGATCGCGGCTTTGTGCTCAGTGATCACGCCGACTGGCCTGAATTATTAACTGCCATCAAATCGACCAATGCTGAGATGGTGTACGTCACACATGGTTTTTCTGAAGAAGTCGTCAGATACCTCAACGAAACTGGAACAAACGCTCTACCACTAAAAACGAGATTTGTCGGTGACGACAATGCAGCGGAAATGATCGACGAGGAAGGAGAACGAAATCGATGAAGTTATTCACTGAACTTTACGTCCTTCTCGATCAGACAAATAAGACCAACGAAAAAGTCGAGGCGATGAGATTATATTTTGAACATGCCGAAAAACACGACGCGGCGTGGGCATTGTATTTCCTGTCCGGTCGAAAACCTCGGCAGATCGTACCTTCGAAAAAACTGCGTGAATGGGCGTTGGAACTTTCAGGAATTCCCGAATGGCTATTCGCCGAATCGCGGGAGACCGTCGGCGATAGCGCCGAAACAATGGCACTATTGTTGCCGAATAATAGCGATATCGACGAGACGCCATTGCATATTCTTGTTGAGGAAAAGCTCTTGCCACTTCGTAATTCTGACGATGCGGCCCAGAAGACTGCCGTCACCAAAGCCTGGGCACGGATGAATTATTCACAACGCCTCGTGTATAACAAATTGATCACCGGAGCCTTTCGCGTCGGTGTCTCGCAGCTCTTGGTGACACGTGCATTATCGCAACTTTCGGAATTGCCTACTGATGTTATTGCGATGCGTTTGATGGGCGAGTGGTCCCCGTCCGCCGAATTCTTTTCACAACTACTCGACCCTCAACTCGACTCCGATGAAACTCCGATCGCACGGCCGTTCCCTTTTCATCTCGCCCATCAAGCCGATTTTCCGATCGCGGACCTCGGCAAGATATCTGACTGGCAGGCCGAGTGGAAATGGGACGGCATCCGTGCACAGGTCATTAAAAGGCAGGGCGAAGTTTTCATCTGGTCTCGTGGCGAAGACCTGATGACAGAGCGATTCCCCGAACTTGAAAAAGCAGCGAGAAACCTGCCGGACGGAACAGTTCTCGACGGTGAGATCCTTCCGTGGAAAGATGGACGGGTCCTAACGTTTACGGAAATGCAAAAGCGAATAGGGCGAAAAAATATTACATCCAAAATACTCGCCGACTTGCCGGTGATACTTCAATCCTACGATCTACTGGAATTTGAGGGTCGTGATATTCGGCAATTTGAATTTAGAACGCGGCGGGAATTTCTGGAAAGAATAGTAACGGATCTACGCTCGGAATCGATCAGACTAACTGATTCCGTTGAGGCTTCGTCGTGGGAAGATCTCGCCAAGACGAGAGAAATGAGCCGATCGCTGGGAGTTGAGGGCTTTATGCTAAAGGAACGCTCTTCACCGTACCGCGTCGGACGTCATCGCGGTGAGTGGTGGAAATGGAAGATCGATCCGCTAACGATCGACGCTGTGCTGATCTATGCTCAGAAAGGCTCGGGGAAACGTTCCAATCTTTTCACCGATTACACCTTCGCTGTTTGGAAAGGCGATGAGCTTGTACCGTTCGCTAAAGCATACTCCGGGCTCACCGACGCCGAAATACGGAAAGCCGATCGGTTTATTCGCGATAATACGATCGAAACATTCGGACCCGTCAGAAGCGTGAAACCCGAGTTAGTATTCGAACTTGCGTTCGAAGCGATCCAACGATCAACGAGGCACAAATCGGGCGTTGCCGTCAGATTCCCACGCATTGCTCGATGGCGGGATGATAAAGCGATCAAAGATGCCGATTCGCTGCAAACTATTCACGAAATGCTAGATGCATTTCAAAATCCTGACAAATGATCAACGACAGAACAGCGAGTGTATTCTCCGAAGACGGAGCAGATCTTTATCCCCACATTAAGATCACTGCCGAAGAATTCCCCCGCGTCCTCGCGACGCGGGTTTTCGACGATGATGGCAGCGAATACTTCGGTGCATTTCTCTCCAAAACATCCGTTCGAATTTTGATCGATTTTTTGAATAAGACTTTTCGCCTCAGGAGTTGCGAGATCGAGATCGACGGCAAATTCCCTGTTCCTTGCACGCAATATTACCGAAAACGGTGTTTGGCCCCGTGCGTCGAAAGCCTTTGCCACAAAGACGATTACGGCGAGATGGTCGGACTTGTCCGCCTTTTTCTCTCAAATCAAAGAGAACTCCTGGTTTCAAAGTTGAGTCGACACATCAGCATTGCGGCCGAAGATCTCGATTTCGAAACTGCGGCTTCGTGGCGAGATACCCTCCTCGGTGTTGAAGAATTTTGGAGCAATCCGCGGTGGCAAGTCTGGCTGAGTGACACGGTGGACACTTTCGTTTCCGACGAGACTATTGCTGGCGTATTTATTTATCTCGCGACCCAACGGGGCCGAAATGTGTTGGGACGAAAGGTTTTCCAATTACCTCGAGGTGGCGGAATTTCGCCAGACGAAGCTTTGGAGCGGATCATCACATCGTTTTACCACTTTCACTTGCCTAAGGAAATTCATGTTTCAATCGACTTCCCCGGGAGGAAAGATCTGATAAAAACGCTTTCCCAGAAATTCGGCAGAGCTGCGAAGATCTCACTCGTTCGTCCCGACAAACAATTGATAACTTCGATGCGTGCCCTGCAAACCGCACGATCGGAGAACGAGCTGGATTTCGTCAGGGCAAAGGCAACACCTCGCCAAATCTCGGGCGAGTTGAAGCGTCTATTCAAACTGGCTAAGCTGCCAAAGCGTATCGAGGCGTTCGACGTGGCTCACATTTCAGGCACCAATTTTGTCGCTGCTTCGTCGGTCTGGGAAAACGGACGATTCGTCGTCGGGGATTATAAATTCTCCGTCTCAGAGGAAAAAAGCGAATTGTCCGCTCTTTCGTCTGCCGTTCGGTCTAGACTTGGACAGATAGGAAACAAACCGGACGTAATTCTGCTCGACGGCGGCAGGCCTCAGATGAACGCGACGCTTGATGCTATTGATGCCTTGAACCGGGAGAATACTGTACTCGTTGGAGCAGTAAAGCCCGCTGGAAAACCCTCAGCTGTTTCCTATTTACTTACAGAGTCGGGCGAGAGGATCGAGTTTGACGCGTATAATCCGGCTCATACAATGCTGCAGCTTCTCCGCGACGCTGCTCACGATCTGGCAAATCGAGCTCATCGTGACCTGCGTGATATGGTCCATCATTACGAATTGTCGACCCTACTTCCGTCGATCACCGAAACAAAACGTCGGAAGTTGATGACTAAGATCGGTTCGATCCGTCAGATCAGGGATCTGACTGATGACGAACTCAACAACCTTCTCGATCCTGAGACCGCATCCAAAATATCTGCTGACTTAAAAAAATACCGCTCCGGAAAATCCGAAGCGGTAATACCACTTATCGTTCCGATCAGTTTCGTCGCTGAAAGTGGCGACGCCGAAGACCTAAGACCGATCGTTTCTAGATAAATTAAACCCGATCAAGGCTCGAGATTTTCTACGATTGCAGTGATCGCATCTTTGAGTTCCGTATAACGTTCGTCTCCCGGCTTTAGCTCCTTCTTCCCCACCAGCATCCGCACGATCTCTCCTTCGATAAAATAAAACCGTCGGTCTTCTGAGGAGACTACTTTGACCGGCTTTCCTAGTCCGATCTGAGTGTCGTAACGATTTTCTTTCACATAAGCGAAAACAAGGTTTTTGTCGACGTAATAGAATTCGCCCGTCGCATTGTAAGTCTCGCCGAACATCTTAACCGCGATTTTTTTAATGGTGCCACGGGATCGATAATACGTTGCCTCCGCTCCCTCGAGCGAAATGCCGTCAACATCCTTGGTGACTTTTTTATATTTTGCTGATTCCTTATTGATCGTCGCGACCTGGCCGCGAATTCGGGCAACATCTTTTGCAGTCTGAGCCGAGATCAATAGCGCGGTTGCAAGGATCAGTGTTCCGGTCTGCAATAGACGACCTAGGGTTTTGTTGATTTTTATCATATGTTAAGTTTCTTTGAACCCGTACATTGTAGGGTAGGTCGAAAGCTTAATACTAGCCCCAACCTACCCTTTGAGGGTTATTCGACCCTGACGAAGTCAGTTCCCGTTCGTCCGAAGGTCTCCGGATGATACATTTCCTCTGCCTTTGCGGGCGGCACGACGAATTGCCCGGGCGTAGTGGCTCTGGTTACGTAGGAGTAGTTGTAAACACCTTCCCATAGCAATGATGAGAATGCCTCGGCACGTTCGTCGCGGAAGTTTTGGTGCTCGAACCAGTTCTGTCTCCACCAGTAATAGTTCCTTCCCATCGAACGGCTCCCGACGTCGATAACTCTTGTCGCGTTCGTATCCGCCGGTATCGCTTCGGTCGTTGCCAGTTCCGGATTTAGGATTTCAAGACCGGCAGGTAAATTGTCGACCAGTGCGACATGGTACCGCCGAGCCTGAGCGACCATCGTTAGACGGACCCGAACTCTTGCTCCCGCCTTGATCGTCCAGCTTCCGTCGGCGTTCTGCGTAACATCAGCTTTATCATCGACGGCTTCGTACTTCCTCAAAACGGTGAAACCGTAGTCCGCCGGGTCAAGTTTCAGATTTTTCGGAGCGTACTTCATACCAATGCGGTAATAAAGCCGCCCGGCACCTTGCTTGTCGAGGATCAGGTTTGATGTTCCTCCTTGCTCGGTCAGATACGACATCGGAATGTTCAGCACGTTCGAATCGATCGAGCGTCCCTTGAACTTTTCCTCGCCCGCATATGTATTACCGAGCCAGATACGAGTAACGAAATCAGGCGCTACCTTCTCGAAGGTATTGAAATACTTATCGAGTGCCAACAAAATAAATACATTCTCCTGAGTATTCGACCAAGCTCCTTTAGTTCGATTTGCAAGCAATCCGCGAACCAACTTCGGAATCAGGTCGTTCTTAGGATCGGCCTTGATCATTGCTTCGAGCAGGACGCCGTCGGCACGGCGGTTTGAATACATTATGAGCCACGCACCGTCACCGTAGTTCGTGACGAAGTTTGCAGTTGCTGCGGTCTCTGTCGTCCGGTTCATCAGATGGCGAATGATCGCATCGACCTCAACCTTCGATCCCGCGTCGTTCGCAAGCACCGACAACACCCAACCAAGAGCCTCGAACGGCATCTTTTCGATAGTCGCCTCCGTGAGCAATTTCTTCGCCTTCGCCACGTCCTTATCGCCCATCATGTCCCGGACATAAAGTGCGTAAGCCGAGATCGTCCAGCGAACTTCAGGCGAGTTCTTGTACCATTCGTCAAAATGCTTCTCGACATCCTTCAGATAAGGTTTTGTCTTGTTGAGCATTTCGTCGGGCACTTTGTAACCCTTCGTTTTCGCCAACGCCAAAGCATGGGCAACGTGGATCGTCAGGAACGGATATTCGTAGCGTTCTTTGTCACGTTTCCAGAGTCCAAAGCTGCCGTCGCCTCTCTGTCGCGATTGAAGTATCTCGATATCGCGTTTGTAATAGCCTTCGAGCTGCTCCGCAGTCGGCATATCTTTCGCCTTGAATGCACCGAGCACATCACGCATCGCGGCGATCGAGATCATTCGCGACGAGATCTGCTCTGAGCAGGCGTATGGATAATTAGTTAGATAGAGGAACGCATCTGTCAGTTCCTGCAATTGGGTAGATGAAGTTGTTACCTCAAGCCCGCCGAATTGCGAAAAGACATCGCCCGGCGTCTGAACGGGTTGAATGATCGCTCCGTTTTGATCGGTCGTGCCATAGGTCGCGAAGGCCTCGGTCGTCGCCGGAGTCCAGACCGGCAGCGATATCTCGGCCGCATCGTTGAAGCTGCCTGACGTTACGGCGATCTGGAACCGTGCCGTTCCGGCCTTCATCGCCGAGACGGGGAACCGTACTTCGGCACGGTCATTTGCTTTGACAACCACTCGTTTGCCGTTGCCGCCGGTCAGTTCAGCATTTGTCGCCCTGACCGCAACGTCGACCGCCATATCTTTATCAGTTTGATTCTGAACAACGACAGGCAGGTCGATCTTGTCGCCGAAATTCATAAACCTCGGAGCGCTCGGACGCACCATTAACGGCTGTTTGGCCGTGATGTTTGATTCAGCTTTACCAAATCGTTTCCCGGTGTCGACGGCGACCGCCGTGATTCGATAACGGGTCAAATTGTCCGGCAATTTAATATCGACAATTGCCCGACCGTTGCCATCGGTTTTCACAGTTGGTGAAAATAACGCTAGAGAATTGAAATTCTGACGCAGAGCGATTGGAACTTCCTGCTGTTGAACGCTGGATTCACTCTCCGTGGCTGAGGCACCATCGATCTGAAAGTCCTTAGATTTCGTCACGGCTCGAGCTGACGGTGATGATTTATAAAGCGACGAAACGCTTCTTCCGCTGACGGGCACTGGCGACATGGATTCGTTGGACATGCCTCCAGACGGCGGTGGCGGTGGAGCTTGATTTTTAACGTCATCGGGATTTCCTAATAGGACGTCTTTTCGAAGGTGATAGTCGGTCACTCCCGGACCTCGCGAAGTATAGAACGTCGCCATCGGATTACCGATCGTATAGCCCGACAGGGCCAACACGCTTTCGTCGACGACGATGATCGCTACTTCACTGTTTGCTACCGGTTCCCCGCGACTGTCGTTGACCGAAACGTTGACCTTCGTCTGACCTCCCGGGGCAAGAGTTTTATCAACAGGATCGGTCGTAACCGTCAATTTTCGCGAGGCGGTCGAAATGGGCAGATCGATGTTACCGACTGCGTATGCTGGACGGTTTGCGATTTTAGTATCCACCTCGCCCTTGTCGTTCGTTCGCGGTGAAGATCCAACAAGGTCGACCTGAGCCTGAATATTAGGCAGATATTTCTCATCAAGAGGTACTTTAAGCGTGATCGATGAATCCTTCATCGTGAAACGCTCGGTTTTCACGATGCCGTCACGGCGGAGCGTCAACACTCCTTCGGCGGGTGTGAACGGCGAGATCACGAGCAGTTCGGCGACATCTCCCGGAGCGAAATCTTTTTTGCTCGGAATGATCTGCACTTCTTCCTGTTCAACATTACGTTTCGGAGGAGTTTTACCGCCCGGAACCCAAACCGTCATCTCGCTCGAATTGAACCGCTCTTTATCATCCATCACGGTCGCAGTGATCGTGTAACGACCGCCGGACTTCGCAACAAAACTACACTTCTGAGCGGTCTCAGCAGATTTGACGGTGCATGATTGTTCGTCAACCGTGATTTCCTTCCACGAACCTTTATCGAACGTCCAATCTTTCAAAACAGCTTTGATCTCAGCATCGCGGCCGACGATCAGCTTTCCGTCGATATCTGAAACGATCGATTCGATCTGAATATTTTCGCCTTTTTGAACGAACGTTCGAGGCGTTTTAATTCCGACATAAAGGTTCGAGGGATGAACGAGTAGCGAAGTCGATGACGACCACGTTTGCCGATTCACGTCCATAACCGATGCCGATGCCGAGATCGTGTATGGCCGAGCCGGTTTGACAGATTCGAAATCGACCTTTAGCAAATGTTTACCGCCCGCATCTGTCACGCCCTTGAATGATTGCGACGAACCTCCGTAATAGCCACCGTAACCGCCATACGATCCGCGTCCCCACCAAGGTGTCCACGTTCCGAACGTATAGTCTCCCCGATTGGGCGGCGTGTAGTTTGTCGCCGAGGCAGTGACGTTCCAGTTCGAATCGGCGTTTGCGAGTCCGCCGCCGGCGTAGTATTTTGCCTCGACGGACAGCAAAGCCTTACCGCCGACAAAATGCGGAGCCTCGGTCTCGACCTTGGTTGAGACTTCGAATTCCGGCCGTCTGAATTCTTGGACTTGAAACTGATGATAATGACTTACAACGGTGCTACCAATCTCGGTAAACTGAACGCTGGCGTCGCCAAGATTCATGTTGTCAGGCAACGGGAACTTTAGGTCGAAAGCACCGAATGGATTGGTAGAAACCTCGCCTTTTGCAACCTCGTTGCTTCTGG
This sequence comes from Acidobacteriota bacterium, assembly GCA_043737915.1. Classification (GTDB taxonomy): domain Bacteria; phylum Acidobacteriota; class Blastocatellia; order Pyrinomonadales; family Pyrinomonadaceae; genus OLB17. The sequence continues at coordinate 8,525 of JAYSZT010000312.1, read as the reverse complement.
AGTCTTTCGCCGACCACGAATATCGTTTGACTTGACCGCCTAAGCCTTCAACGTCGCCTAGTTTTCCGCCGGTGATGGTTCGAATGTAGCCTTTGACCGCAACCTCCTCTTTCGGTTTGTACATTTTGCGGTCGTCAAACACGAACCAGCGGAGCGAGTCACCAGATGCTTTTTTGTACCAATTGGTGCTGCCCTGCCAATAGTAGTCGGAGTTTTCGGGTAGGAACGCGGTATCTTTCCCGCGTCTTGCGATCAGAATGCTCTGCCCGGTTCCGACCTGGGTTTCGGATAACTGGAGACGCAGAATTCCACTCTCACCGGTTTTTTCGGAGGCTGATTCGGGAATCGTTTCGGTTTCGACGAGCGTTCCGTCCGTGTCGAGCGACTGCACTTCGTCGGCGCTTGGTCCGCCTCTTCCGGTTAGCCAGTTCCAAGCCTGTTCTAGATAGCCTGGTTCGACGACGCTCGTTTTAGACGACGGAGAAGTTCCGTTAGGATATATCGACAGATCGACATCGCTCAACGGTTTGCCGGTCTTAAGATCGGTCGCGAATCCAACAAGTTCCGTATTATCAACAAATGCATCGAGTCCGATCTGCGTCGACTGGAGCCATGTAAACACCCGCGCACGATCGTATTTATCGCGGCGAACAGTAGGCTCAATATCAACGATCACGTTACCTAATCCACTGTCGAGAGCCTGTGAGATATCGATCCGGGTTTCAACCATCTCATCCGGCTTAGCGGCGATATTAACGATCTTGTCTGATATCAAACGCCCGGGGATCGCCGGTCGCTTACCATCGTCGTAGTTCATTTTCTGGAGGTAGACCTGATATTGATCCCAGTCCAAAGGGGTCACTTGGTACAGGCGAACTTTGACCGCACTATGATTAGTTGAATAGATGGAAAAAGACGGCTTCGCGGTGGGATCCAAAACGGTCATTGATCCACCCTGCGCGTAAAGGTTTTGGGCTGCACTGCCAACCTTTATGGTCGCAGTTCCGGTCGCACCTAAGACTTGTCCGAAACTATCCAAAATACTGGCGTCGATCGTTATCTTGTAGGTTGTACTTCCTTTTTTGTAGCCCTGAATATAAACAAAATTTCCTGACGGAAAAATATTCAAACCCTCTACCGCCGGTTCAACCTTGATCATTTCCTTGGTAAATTTCGCAGCGTCGAGAGCGTTGTTAAATTCGAGATACCACGTCTCGAACGGCGAGCAATTCTTATTGTCACGCCACCCGCAATAGCCAGCAATGAGTTTGAGCGGACTGTACGTATTAAATGAAAAAGTCTGAGCTTTGACCGTAGTCAGAGGGCCTTCAGCAGAAGGTGTTCCGGGAAGGACTGACACCGAGATCGCCGACGCAGACGGCAGAGCATTCTCTGTCAGGCCGTCCGAGTTTACAGCTCTAAAGGCTAGCCAACGCTTGGGTTGAGCCTGTTTTGAATAGTATGAAATGCTACTGTCAGCATCGATTTCGGCTTGAGTCGCAAGGCGTATCGGCAACTTCTTCCCGGCGGCAGTAACGGCTATCGTCTTCAAAACAGCGTCGGGATTCACTTCTTGGTCGAACGCGATGTACATCAGTGCATCTCGTTTCGTGATCTGATTACTCGGCAGCATTATCTCGACCTTTGGAGGCGGCGTTGTAAATGTCCAAACGACATTCTTTTGCAACGTCTGTCCGGTCGCTGACTTTGTACCGGCCGGAACGCGAGCGGTAAATTTCGTCGCCATCGGGAATCGCTTCGTCGTGTCGAACATCAACGTTTTCGTGCCCAGCCAGCGCCAGTTCCCTTCGACCTGCGGTGACAGCTCGACCGGTGCATATTTCGCCGCTTCTTCCTGGGACGTGACGGCAACCATCGGCTGCGAAAACGTAACACTTAGATCCGGAGCAAGGGGAACTTCACCTTCGGGTGAAAACCGCAGAACTTCGAGCGTTTGAGCGTTGTTTATTTTGGGGGTTCCGCGTTGTTCATCAGACGGGAATTTGACGGGATTCTTGTTGCCCGCTTTCGGCGCCGGTAACGTGCCGATCCTTTTCGCAAAGTCGGTCTTATCATCAGCGGCGTGTTTGATGTCCGGAATTCGTTTTAACAGGCCATTCGTGTCTGTTTCACTCAACGGATCGGTTGACGGCAACTGCTGCTTCTCCCGGGCCTCCGCACCCTCGACACCTTCGCTAAGGCGAAATTTCAATCCGTCGGGCACGTCTTTCATCTTAGTTTCCATCGATTTAGCAATGTTCTGTGCGTTCACTGTCACCACCGGAGAAATAAACCCCAAATAGATCGAAAATAATAGTGCCCACGCTGTCATTTTTTTCATGATATTTATTGTGCGAAACTCTTGTCGCAATCATCTTATCCCAACAATTTCCAAATCTAAACCGCTCCTAGCGAAGCCGTTCCATTACGCTATCTGAACGCTGCGTCACCGCCAAACTTGCAAAATGTTTGTACGCTTTAATTTACTATTAAATATTTCGCGATTCCCTGCTATACTGAACTGGAAATTGCAACTTCCGATGAAAACGTGTCGTAACGTTTTTGGTTAGAAGTTGTTTTAAGATCTTATTTCGAGGAGTGGTCAGTAAAAATGGGATTGTGGGCTAGATTAAAAAGAGTGTTTTTCGCGAGCACCGGTGCGGCACTTGATAAGATCGAGAATCCGGAACTGGTTTTGCAGCAGACGATCCGCGACATGCGCGACCGTGTGCCGGAGCTGAATAATTCCGTGGCACAGGTGATGGCGACAGAACGGCTCCTGCTGAAGCAGAAAGAGAACCTCTCGACGCAGGTTGTCGATCTTGATTCTAAGATCAAGGCTTCGGTCAAAATGGGTCGTGATGATATCGCTACCGCTTACATCGGCCAACTCCAACAGGCACAGATGGATCTTGAGCGCACTTCCGTTCAAACCGAGCATGCGAGTGTCGCCTCGAAGCAGGCACTTAAAGCGCGTGACAATTACGTCCTCAACATGAAGAAGCGTTCCGCCGAGGCGATGCAACTTATCAGTGCCGCCAAACAGGCGAAACTGCAAGAGCAACTCGCTCAGACGATGGATACTTTCAACATCGGCGACGACTCCTCAACCTTTAATGAAATGCGTGAGAAGATCGATCGCCGCGTTGCTGCCGCCGAAGCAAAGCTTCAACTTGGTTCAAGTTCGGTCGATGCACAAATGCAGGATATCGAACGCGAAGCAATGGACATCCAACTCCAAGACAAATTGCTCGAATATAAACAATCGATGGGAATGCTCGGTTCTGGAACACCTGCCGCCAGCAAACAGATCGAATCGGGTTCCGAGGCGGACGTCCCCGACCAGGTCATCGTCAACGAATCTAATGGATCAAGCCGTTCGAACTAAAGTTAGATAGTTTTGATGTAACGCCGCACGCGTCAAGTGCATCTAGTTAGTTTGATATGGCTGATATAGCGAAGTACAGACAGGAGATAGAACGGTTCAACACCAGCTACGCCAAAGAGGCGGCCAAGGAGCTTATTAACTTCTGGGGCCTTGCCGGCTTTTTGGCAGCAGCTGTCTTTACCGGCAGCGTTGTCCCATTGCTTATTGCCCTTCTCTGCGAGGCAATCTACCTTGTGGTAGTGCCTCAACTTCCTTCTTATCGACAACTTGTCAATAAACGCCACCATAACAAGATGCTTGATGCTCACGTCGCGAATCGCGAAGGGCTGATCAAGTCGTTCACTCCTCGTGAACGCGAAGCTGTCGAGTATCTCCGCTGGCTAAAAGACAAGATCCAGGACAATTACAAAAAGTTCGCGGGCGTCGGCAAACTGCCGTCGAACCTAACGGCACTTGATCAGCGTTGGGAAGATTTCGTTGATCTGCTCGATGTCTATCGCCGCCGCAAGCAGCACCTCAAAACAATCAATCGTCAGTCGGTACACAATCAATTGTCACAAGCATTTCGCGCGATGGAAGGAGCCGGTGACGAAAAGACCCGCCGCATTCAGCAGACGAACGTTGAGATCCTGAAACGCCGTATGGCGTCCTTCGATGAGATCGAAAAAAGCGTGAAGCACGTTGAGGGCCAACTCCAATCCATCGAGAATTTCTTCAGCTACCTCAATGACGAGATCGTGACCATATCAACGCCGGAGAAATTTTCTCTGCTCGATTTCGAACAGCTGTCAGATTCGATCGCCATGACAAAACAAATGCTCGACGCTACGGCCGACGAGGTCGGAGCTCTGGACAGTTATAATCGGGAAATGGGCAACTACGAATTATTGCCGGGCGTTAAGTGATCGGATCAATAAGTGTTTCATTTTACCCCGAGCTACGTGAAAACAGGCTCGGGTTTTTTATTCCTTAAATTATAGTTCTGTAAATTCCACGAAAGCCATTCTTGCCGTCTATTTCGATATCATTTAGAATTAAGGACTTCAGACTTCTCTGAAATTTAATAGACAGCAATATATATAAATAATTATGAAGAAAGTTGGAATTTTAGTAGGACGCGAACAGACGTTTCCGTCATCAATGATCGAGAGTATTAATGAGAAAAGCAATGGCGATGTTGTCGCGGAGTTGATAACCATTGGCGGCATTCGGCTTGATGAGCCTAAGAAATACGACGTGATAATCGATCGCATCTCGCACGAGGTGCCGTATTACCGAGCAAGCCTCAAGCGGTTTGCACTTGAGGGTACATACATCATCAACAATCCGTTCTGGTGGTCGGCGGACGACAAGTTTTTCAACTTTGCACTCGCCGCAAAACTCGGTGTAGCAATCCCGAAAACAGTTCTACTTCCTCAGCACTCTTATATCAAAGACATCACTAGCGAAAGCCTTCGCAACCTCGAGTTTCCTGTCGATTGGCAGGGCGTGGTCGATCATGTCGGCTTCCCTTCGTTCCTCAAACCGTTCGACGGCGGCGGTTGGAAGAATGTTTCGAAGATCCATTCCATGGAAGAGTTGTTTCACGAATACAACCAGTCCGGAACGCTCTGCATGACCCTGCAAGAAGGGATCGAATACGATCAATTTGTTCGATGCTACTGTGTCGGCAAGGAAAAGGTTCTGATCATGCCTTACGACCCATCGAAACCGTACATGTCGGGAATGCAGTACGTTAACGTCGCCGATTATCTCTCGCCTGAGCTTCATGCCCGTGTCGAAAAGGACGTCAAAACGATCTGCACCGCACTCGGCTACGACCTGAACACGGTTGAATTCGCGATCAAGGACGGCATTCCGTACGCGATCGACTTCATGAACCCGGCGCCTGACGCCGAGCTCGCGTCGGTCGGTGAATTCAATCATCGTTGGATCGTCGATAACATGACCGATTTCATCCTGACCAAGCTAAAAACCGGCTGGGAAACGCCCGAATATCGGTGGTCAGCAATGCTCAATCCGCCGGAGAAAACCAGTGCGTCGGTAAGAGCAACTGCACCTACTGCCGAAAAGAAAACAGTTTCGCAAGCCAAAACGGCAACGAAACCTAAAGTTCGGCCTAAGACTAAAAAGGTTTAAGGGTTAATTGATCCCGGACGTTCGTACTACTCAAAGCAGCTTACTCGAAAGGTAAGCTGCTTTTTTACTTACGAGATGTGCTGTTAAGCGAACCGAATTACTCTTCGTGATCGATCAGTTTATATGGAATCCGAGGCGAGAGAAAGCGAACCGAGATGATAAGTGCGGTCCATATTAAGAGAGAGATCGCAGTGACGGCCCAGCCGATGTTTGAGAAGAGTTCGTCCTCGACGACCAGACCAAGAATGAGCGGAGCAAAGCCAAATGATGCGATCCGCAAGACGGTCTTTTTTCCGCTTTCGAGCGATTCGAGTAGGTTGACGCGGCCGACCTCGAGTTCCATATATTCGTCGTCGTTGTTCAGGCGTGCGAAATAATCGGCTTCGCCACGAGTGTATCTGCGAAGAGCATTGTTCTCGGCCAAACGATTTGCCGTTGAGAACTGATGTATGACGTGAGCGAGTTTCCCTTCGCGCAATGCGATCTCTGCCATGCCACGGGCCGCGAGAAAGCTCTCGCCCTGATCGAGGACCGTCTGGAATGCCTTCCCCGCCCGACGCCACTCGCCGAGCTGAAAATACGCTTCGCCGACCCGCTCCAATAGATCACCATCTGTACTTGCCCGCCGCTCGGCTAGACGCATAGCAGCGATCGAACGAAGCCCGAGCCGCTGATCGCGTTCTGCCCCGGCGAAAGAATTCAGACACAGTGCGAAATCGAAGATCAGTCGAGCGTCCATCGGTTTCAATATCAACGCCCGGCGAAATGATTCGAGTGCCTGATGCAGCCGTCCTATCAAACGCAGTTCGTTCCCGAGCCGTTGCAAATATTCCGCTTTATCAATATCCGGCTTTTCCAAATCTGTCCCGTTAACCATTGCCTGTTTAGCATGCTTTCGGGTCCGAGAGAATGACGATTCAAGTACATCGGCAGCCGGAATTTTAGCGAAGGCGGCCTTCATCAGGACCTCCTTCGGGTCGGCTAGATAATCCCGAAGTTCGATCGAACGATTGTCGAGAACGTTCTCCGGCACGAGCGGCAATATTCGGCCGATCATCCGCCGATAGCCTTCACCACCCGATGAAAACACAAATATCATATCGCGTCCGCGTATCGATGTTCGATAACGATAGTAAACGTTGCCGCCCCGTTTCAGCGCTCGTATAGATTGAGTTTCTATTAATTCAATGTCCGAGAGCCGTAAACGCCGCCGCGACCCATTCATCGCCGTCCACAATCGAGCTAGAATTCCGGTTCGGGTCAAACGTTTACCGTCGAATACGATCTGATCGGTAAATGCCAGAAGCGGCACGATGACCCAGCAAACCAAAAGAAGGGCGAGGCCCGAGAGGTCCATTTCGAGATAGATAAGAAAACCTGAAAAGAAGGTACCGACCAGTATCGCTATGAGATAACTGTTTGGAGAGACGCGAACGGAAACCGGTTTCGCAAGGGCTGGCGAAACCGGGTCGTTCGGCTGGTATTTGGAAGTAATTTTTTGTTGACGGTTGATCAATTGTTGCTGTTGCCTTTTAGGGCAACAAAGACGCACTTTTTCCCTAACTAAAAGACGCACCTTTTCCCTAACTAATTATCCGAATGGCGATTCCGGCAGTGCATCGACGATTTCTTTCGCACGTTCAGGATCGAGTTGCGTTAGCTTGTCCTTTGCATCGCGTGCAGTTTGCGTTAAGGGAACAGCTTTGCCATCGGCGTCCTTTGCGTCACTAGCGGTCTTGGCGATGGTGAAGAAAAGGTCAGCTGCTTCCTTGGTTTTGTTCTGTTTCTGATAAAGCTTGGCGAGTTCGAAATTCAGCGTGTCTTTAGCAACCACCGCATCGCTCATCGCGATCAATTCCTGATACATCGTTACGGCTTCATCAAGCTTCCCGTCGTCAGCACGAGTTTGGGCAAGAGCAAACTTCGCAAGTTTTCCGGACTCGGTCGAAGATTTAGCAATACCTTCGAGTTCGGTGATTCCGGCGGCACGATCAGACATCAATTTGTTGACCGCAATAAAGTACTTGGCCTTTTCACCAAAACTGCCACCGAATTTATCTGCAACGGTCTGAAATTCAGCGATCGCAGCCTCAGACCGTTCTTTTTCGGACTTGAATATCTTTTCGGTCGAACCGGCTGGTGCAGGTGTATCAGACACACGCGACTGCGAGATGTCGATCGCCTTGCCTAACGCGGCCTGTGCAGCCCCGTTCGAGCGTCGATTATAAGCACTGAAGATCAGTATCAAAATACCAACGACAACCAGTGCGGCAATTCCGTACATGATCGTACGGCCCTTACCTTCAAACTGTTTGCCAACCTCGTTTAGCTTACTGTTTATGTTCTGCTGCAGCGGATCCTGATAACGATTTGCTGTATTAGATTCATTCGCCGCAGTTGCGACCTGTTCGAGTCTTCTCTGTTTTCTAGCCATGATTCAAAAAATATTGCAATTTCTGTCCAACTAATCGTTGTATAATTGCGAGGAATAACTGCGTTTACAAAAGAGTTAATTTAGCGTAAATCGCGAGTAAGAGCAAACAAGTGGATGTAGAAAGCTGTAAATACAGGGCATTCGCAACATTTTGATACTTAGAAAAATAATTTGGGAACAAATTAGAATTAACGGTGTCTAAGTATTCGAGTTCACGGATAGGGTGAACGAGCAAATTGAAAGATCCCGATCATTTGGAACAGACCGGGAACGACGAAAGGCGGGAATGATCTTCAGCAAGTCAATGACATTTGACCAGGAAGACCTGAGGCAAGCCGTAGCTACGGCACCGCCAGTACCACTTTGCCCGACAGCTGACTCCGAGTTCATTGAAAATCTTCGTGCCCGAGACGCATCCGCCTTCGATACGATGGTGACGCGGTATTCGCCCGATGTTTACGCCCTGCTTTGCCGCCTGACATCTGATCAGGACGAGGCGGCTGATCTGACTCAGGAAACATTTCTTAGTGCCCTGCGATCGATCAAGAGCTTTAGGGGTGAGTC
>JAYSZT010000311.1:0-14670 GCA_043737915.1 Acidobacteriota bacterium | reverse complement strand
GAACCACCGGCGTGGCTAAAATAAACTGGATCCAGCTAAACGTTCGCGGAGAAAACCACGACATAAACGGATTGCCCGGCAGCATCTCGCCCATCGTTAGAACCAAAACCGGCAAAGTCAACACCACGCCGATCCAAAATCTCCGCGTCATATCGCTAAGCTCGGTGTTGTCTTCCTCCGTATCGAGTGAAAAAACCTTCGGTTCGAGTGCCATTCCGCATATCGGACAACTGCCCGGGCCGATCTGCAAGATCTCGGGATGCATCGGGCACGTGTATTCAACGCCCGTGGGAAGATTCTTTTCTTTTTTTGGTGAAAGGAAAGCCTCGGGATCTTGTTTGAATTTATTCAAACAGCCCGTCGAGCAGAAATAATAGGTCGTACCGTTGACCTCGTGACTGCCGGCGGCGGTATTTGGGTCGATGCTCATTCCGCAGACAGGATCGACCGATTTCCCCTGTGGCGAAGCCATCATATCGCCGTGAGCGACCGTTTCGTTGCGACGGCTGATCTGAACTGGTGCGATGGCCTGCTCTTTTTCGGCAATGAACTTTTTCAGGCAGCCTTTTGAGCAGAAATAATATGTTGTGCCGCCGTGCTCGTAACTTCCCGCTGCCGTTTGCGGATCGACCGTCATTCCGCAGATCGGATCGATATGTGTCTCGTTTTTTTCTGTGATTTCTGTGTTCATAAATACCCTCCAATTATCAAGCTATACACAGTTTACAACCTGTCAGTTAGTGTCAGGTCAAGCGCTATTTACGATTTCCGCAACCGACTCGATCAAATGACAAACCGAATCGCCGTTCGGCATCGAATTTTTCATTTGTTTCCAGTCTTCCAGTGCATTTTCCATTTTCTGCTGCATTCTTTTTAGCTCTTTGATCTTGCGGCGATTTTCCTCGATCCTGCGGGTCGTGATCTCTCGGACCATCGGACAGGGCGAATTGCCGTGCTTGGCTTCGTCGAGAATCTCGGCGATCTCGTGCAGCGTGAAACCCAGTGCCTTCGCGGCGACAATAAAACGCAGCCGCGTCGTGTCCGAAGGCTGATAAATTTTGTAACCGTTGCTCGAATTGCGTGACGGTTTTAACAGGCCGATGCGTGTGTAATGACGAACCGTAAAAAGCGGAACATCCGATTGTTTAGCGAGAACTCCGGCGGTGATCATAAAATTTTTTTCCGGCTATATTATGAAATTCTTCGATGGACAAATGAATCTTGGGCCCAGGCATTTATCAACCGTCGATCCGTTGGGAACGGCCTTCGCGCTCGGCAATAATTTTATCGGCGGCGGGTTTGCCGAATTTGTAGAACACGGCGGGAGTTACGACTTGATCAAGCAGCGTCGATGTCAGAATTCCGCCCAACACAACAACCGCTAGCGGATGCAGGATCTCTTTCCCGGGAGCGTCCGCCGCCAACACGAACGGGATCAGCGAAAGTCCGGCAGTTAGAGCGGTCATGACCACCGGGATCAACCGCTCGAGTGAGCCTCGAATGATCATTTCCTCGGTAAAACCTTCGCCTTCCTCGCGCATCAGATGCAGGTAATGCGAGATCATCATAATTCCGTTTCGCGAGGTGATGCCGACGAGCGAGATAAAGCCGACGAGCGTTGCGATCGAGAAAACGCCGCCGGTTAACAGCAGGGCAATTACGGCTCCGATGAGTGCGAGCGGAATATTTACCAACACCTGTAATGCCGATCGCCAATCGCCAAGTGCTTTGATCAAAAGAAAGAAGATTGCGATCAAAGAGAATACAGTGAGCACCGAAAGTGTCCGCGTTGCTTCCTGCGACGCCTGAAACTGGCCTCCGAATTCGACAAAATAGCCGGGCGGCAAGGTCACCTGCGAAGCAACTCGAGCCTGCATATCACCGACGACCGAGCCGAGATCACGACCGCCGGTATTGGCCGAGATCACGATGCGTCGCTTCGTGTTTTCCCTGAGGATCTGATTCGGGCCGGGCATATTCTCGATAGTTGCAACGCCCGAGACCGGGATCTGCGTCCCCTGCGGCGTATCGATCGTGACGTTTTGAAGAGCGTTGATGCTGCCGCGTGAGGCGTCATCAAATCGCAAAACCACATCGTACCGGCGGGCTCCGTCGATTGCCGTCGAAACGGTTTTCCCATTCAGTGCGGTTTCCAGGGTTTCAGTGATCTCGCCCGGCGGCAGGCCGTATTGAGCCGCGCGAGCTCGGTCAACATTGAAACGAATCTGCGGGATCAATACTTGCCTTTCGATCTGGACGTCGACCGATCCTTCGACCGATTGCATCGCGTTTCTGATCTCTTCGGCTTTCGAACGCAGAGTTGCCAGGTCGTCGCCGAAAAGCTTGACAGCGATCTGAGCCCGCACACCGGACTGCAGATGGTCGAGCCGGTGCGAGATCGGCTGGCCGACGCTGACCGAAACGCCGGGCACGATGGCCAGCTGTTCGCGGATCGCCGCCAGAATCTCTTCCCGCGAACGGCCCGACTTTTTCAGATCGACGTCGATCTCGCTGTAATGAACGCCCTCGGCATGCTCGTCGAGTTCGGCACGCCCGGTACGTCGCCCGGTGGAGATGACCTCCGGCACCTTCAAAAGGAGCTTTTCGGAGATCTGCCCGATGCGGTTAGATTCTGCAAGCGACGTTCCGGGTTCGGCGAGGACGTTTATCGTAAGCGTTCCTTCGTTAAAATCCGGCAGAAAAGAAGTTCCGACGAACGGCAGGGTCGACATCGATAATAAGAAAAGCAATGCGGCTCCGGCGATGACTTTATACGGGTGTCGAAGCGTCCAATGAAGTAGCCGCTCGTCCCATTTTTTTAGCCAACGAACGATAAAACTTTCTTCGGAATTTTTCAACGCGGAGACGCGACGCCGCAGTGCCGAAAACCAAGTTCTGCCCTCGTTTGATGGTTCGGCCTCGACGTCGTTTGGAGAGCTTTGTAGATCTATATCTTCTCTCGGTGTCTTCGCGTCTCTGCGGTCGAACAACTGCGGCAAAAGATACGAAGCCAGCACCGGCGTAACCGTCAGGCTGACAACGAGCGACGCGACCAGCGAAGTAATATATGCCAAACCGAGCGGTGCGAGCAGTCGCCCTTCGACTCCCGTGAGCAGAAAAAGCGGCAAGAAGACGAGGGCGACGATGATCGTCGCGTAAACGATCGACGTTCGAACCTCGAGCGAAGCGTGATAAATGACCTCGAGCGAAGGCCTCGGGTCGTCCAAAAGCCGATTCTCGCGCAGGCGGCGGAAAATATTCTCGACATCAACGATCGCGTCATCCACGAGTTCGCCGATAGCGACCGCAAGGCCGCCGAGCGTCATCGTGTTGATCGAGATCCCGAACGCCCACAAAACCAGAAACGTGACCACGAATGAAAGCGGGATCGCGGTCAGCGTGATAAATGTCGTGCGAAAGTTCAATAGAAAGAGGAATAGTACGATCGCCACGAGGATCGCACCGTCACGCAGGGCTTCGACGACGTTGCCGACCGATGTCTCGATAAAATTTGATTGGCGAAAGAGATTTGTGTTGATCTCTATGTCGGGCGGCAGGGTCAGTTGCAGTTCTTTGACCGCGGCCTCGACCTTTTTGGTCAGGTCGATCGTGCTGGCACCGGGTTGTTTCTGCACCGACATGATCACGGCGGGCAGTCCATTCGAACCGGCCTCGCCGCGTTTGATCTTCGCTCCGAACTCAACGTTTGCCACATCACCCAAGTGGATCGGCGTGTTGTTTCGATAAGCGACGACCGTCTGTTTCAGCTCGTCGATCGTGTAAAATCGTCCGAGGTTGCGAACCAGATATTCCTGGCTTTGAGCATCGACAAAACCGCCGGTCGAGTTGACGTTGGACTTTTCGAGAGCGGTCGCGACCTGTTCGATAGTTACGCCGAACTGTTTTAGTTTTTCGGGTGAAACGAGAGCTTGATACTGTTTGACTCCGCCGCCGATGGGAATTACCTGTGAAACACCGGCGATCGTCAGCAGCCGCGGGCGGATCGTCCAATCGGCCAGCGTTCGGACGTCCAGCGGGTTAGTTTTACCGCCCTGCGAAGTCACAGAGATCAGCATGATCTCGCCCATTATCGACGAGATCGGGGCGAGAAACGGCGACGTTGCGGGCGGCAGTTGCTCGCGAGCCTCGGTTATTTTCTCGGCAACGAGCTGGCGGTTGCGGTAAACATCGGTTCCCCAGCCGAATTCTACATAGACGATCGACAGCCCGACACCACTTACCGAGCGGACGCGCTCGACGCCGGGCAAACCGTTCATCACGGTTTCGATCGGATAAGAAACCTGCGTTTCGACTTCTTCGGGGGCAAGCCCTTCAGCCTCTGTCAGGATCGTGATCGTCGGCTTATTCAAATCCGGAAAGACATCAACCGGCAGGTTATAAGCGATATACGCGCCCCAAACGATCAGAAGAGCCGCCATCGCGACGACGATGAGACGGTTTTGGAGGGCCGATTTTATGACCGCATTGAGCATTTATCGATTCACGCAGGAACGAACGCCGTTTCCACCGATTACTGGACCAGAATGTTTCCCTTATACATTCCCATGCCGCAGGTAAAAGCAACGTCGCCCGACTTTTGCGGGGTGAATTTTACCGTTACCGGTTTACCCACGGGCAGGTTCTTCGTGATGCCAAGCGACGGGAAGACGACCTTATTTCCGCAGCCCTGATTATCTTTGCGCTTGAAGATCAACGTCACCGGGAAACCTTCTTCAACATCGACACTCGCGGGACTAAAGCCGTTTTTACTAACGGTGATGCGAACGGTTTTTGGATGCTTTGCCGGAGCCGTCTTTTTAGCAGCCTTAGTGTTAGCAGCCTTAGTAGGCTTTTCATTTGTTCCATTTGCCAACGCAGTGTTCACGCCGAAAATCGCGAACATCATCGACGCGGCAATGATCGATCTCATCAATTGTTTTTTCATATTGTTTTTCCCCTATTTTCTCTTAACCTACTGCACCAGGACTTTCCCTTTATACATATTCATTCCGCACGCGAATGTAACCTCGCTCGCCTTTAGCTCGCTTAGATCGACAACGACGACCTCGCCGACGGGCAGTTTCTTTGTGATATTCAGGTCTTTGAAAACGACTTCGTTTCCGCAGTTCTCTTCGTCGCTGCGGTAGAATGCGATCTTCATCGGCTCGCCTTTGGTGAACGTTACGGTGGCGGGCGAGTATCCGTCCTTGCTGAGAACGACCCGCTTGGCATCGGCGGGGAAATCGACCTCAGAAACCGGCTTTACTGACGCCTTTGCACCTTCCTTAATGTTGACGACAAAGGGCACGGTTATAACTTTGCCGGCACGCTTGAACTGAGCGAATATCTTGAAGAGGCCACTCTTTGGAAAGGTCGTATGGGCCGACACTTCTGACGGACTCTGCATCGTGGAGCCTTTTCCGGCGTTCTTATCGTCGTGAGAATGCGGTTTACTTTCATCCACTTTTTGATCCATCGAGCCCATGTTCTTCATGTCATTCCCGGTGCCCGCGTGCTCCGCTTTTGACATCGGATGGGCGTGGACAAACTTGCTCAGATCCTGGCTGATGATGACAAAATGGGCATATTCGCCGAGGTATTTTTCAAGATCGGTCACCGGCTTACCGGATTTTGCGTCGGAGACTTTGAAATTAAGCATTAACTCTTTCCCGGCGATCAATTCCGCGTCCGGTTTCATCTCAAAACGCAGCCCGTCGATGGTCTTTTCTAGTTTTTCGTCAGCCTTTAACTCGACCTTCGCTCGCTCCGTACCGGCAACCTTTAGAGGAAACGTATCGACGACCTGTGGAGAATCTTTCGGTGTGTAGTCCGCATAAAGCTTGTACGTGCCACCGTTTGGAAACGTGAATGGGACCGCGTAAGAGCCGTCGGCCTTAGGTTCCGGATGAAGGTGATAATATTCGGCGAGGTCTTCCGATACGACAAGCAAGTGCATTGGTTGCTCGTGAACGATCGGCAGTTCCTTGACCACTTCACCTTTTTCATTCTTCACGGTAAAGGAAAGCTCGGCTTGTTCGCCCGCTTTTACCCCGGCCGGGTTAGTCTTAAAATCAGCCGAAAACTTCGCAGTTTTAGTCTCGGTTGACGAATTGCTGTTTACCGCTGTATTCGAATTGTCGGCAGCTTTTGGTTGTGGTGTGCCGCTGCACGCCGCGAAAAGAACTGCCGCTGATACACCGCCGATGATGATGCCCAAAATATTTGATCGTTTCATAGTCTTAAAATTTCACCTTGCTTCTAATTATTTATTGATCGCTTAGCGAACATAAGAACCTTGCCGCCATTGCAGCAAGAACCCGATATTTTCAAATTCTAAGTCGTCGGCTGGGTCGATCGAAGTTGATATATGCCCTCGGTGACGACTCGTTCGCCCTCTTTCAAACCTGATTTAACTTCATAAAAATCCGTGCCGTCGATGGCCAATGCTACCGGCCTTTTTTCGAAAGTCTCGCCGCCCGTAAACACAAAGACGAATGTTTGGCCCTGGTCATTCACCACGGCTTGTTTGGGAACGGATAAAACCTGCCGTTCGCCTGTCGTGTCGATCGTGATGTCGACGAACATCCCGTCCTTCAAACGGTCGAGCGGATTCTTCATCTCATAGATGACGGCTACCGTGCGGGTCTGTTCGTTTACCGTCTGGCCGATCGATAACAGACGGCCGTCGCCGTCGGGTGTTCCGATGGAATAGACCTCGCCCGACAGAGCGGCGTTCGTAAAGCTTGCTCGCGTCGACTCGCGAACGGTCGTCAGATCGCGTTCGAAAACCTGTGCCTCGATCAGGACGGTCGAGAGATTGACGATCGAGAGCAACTCGGTTCCGGCCTCGACCTGTTGCCCGCTGGTTGCCTTGATCTCGCCCACGATGCCCGTGGTCGGAGCTATCAATGGGAAAGTTTTCGTCGGTTGATTTACCCGCGGCGATGTGAAGATCGCTTGTCCTGCCTGAGATTGCCTGATCTGAGTTTCGATCAAAACGACCTGCTTGTCCGCCGCGACCACTTCCTGTTCGCCGACCCTGACTGCGGTCTGTGCTTCCTCGAGGCGTTTTCTCGGGGCGGCATTTACCGCTACGAGATTCTCTGAGCGCCGCAGTTCCCGCGTTGCCTGAGCGAGTTGGGTACGTGCCTGTTGGGCTTTCGATCGTTGTTCAGCCTGCTGGGACTGCAGCTGCAATACCGTGTTTCGGAGTTCGAGGCGTTTTGCTTCGATCTCACGCTGTTGGGCCGCGACCTCGAGCCGTTGCGACTCAAGATCGACTTGTCCGGATACGTCCAATATTTGCTCGACATATCCTATTCGCTCGCCTCGCCCCACTGCTGAACCGAGTGTTAGACCTGCTCGCAAAACGACGCGGCCCGCCACCGGCGGAACGACCACTCCGCGAGCGTCAGGCCGTGATCTGACGACGCCGGTCGTCTTAAGTCCGCTGGTGATGCTTCGGATCGTGACCGCTTCCGTCTTGATGCCGAATAATAATTGAGACTCTTTAGAGATTGTCAATACGGTCGCCGCCGACAGTTCGTCTTTTGCGGTTTCATCAATTCCGATCGGTGGGATCGGTCCCGCCGCTCTCATTTCGCCCGGCGGCAGAAAAAAGGCAAGTGCGACCACGCCGACGCCAAAGAGTAGGAGCGACAAACCTGCCAGAGGCACAGCTCTCTTATAATTTACTTTGCCCTCATCACGCCGTCGGGCAGAATAAAAAATAAAGCCAAGCGACCCAATAGTTAATAAGCCCAAGATCACTAAGCCGACCCAAAACGAAGTGCGGACCGGACCGCGAACAACCGTGACCGGAAAATCTGCCGTAAAACTCCGGTTGTCCTCCGTCGTTACGTTGAAGGCGATCTTGTAATCTCCGGCGGACCCAAAACTATAGCTAGTTCGGTAGTTGCCATCAGCCGCCGCCTCAACAGCAAGTTTTTCTTCGACGACCGTTCCGTCCGGTCTGGTTATCTTTGCCGTAACGCTCGCTTTTTCAATCGGGATCGGACCGCCTCCGCCAAATCCGCCCTCAACCTTTTCAGCGATACGGACAATGAACTGTTCCGTTTCGCCCGACCGTGGGTCACCCGGCGATCGTTTCAACACAAGATTGAAATTACCGCTGTCATTCTGAATATTTCGCTCTGCGGTGACCGTGGTAACGACCGGCTTCGCTCCCGCTGTTCCGCTCTCGGTGCCGTTGTCGCCACTCGCGAGCACGCCAAACGGCAACAAGAAAGCCGCCATCAGGGCGAGGATCACGAACGACCCGGCTCGAGCCTTGGTTCGGTTGACCAATTTTGGACTTTCGATTCTTAGCATTTGCGTCAATTAGTGAGCATGGGCCGAGCCGTAAAGACTTTGCATCGTCAGAACGTCGATCTGAATCGCAAGTGCGATGGCCTTTGCTATCGCGTCGTCGACGCCGTTTGCTTTAAGATCTGAACCGATCTTTAGCTTGTCATCGTGTCCCTTACCCGCAAACTGCGCGAGAAACGGAGCCGGGACGCCTTCACCGCGGACCTCTTTAATAAAGGGCGAGCCGTTCTTGTTCTCATAGACAACGATAAACTCTTTTCCGTCCGCCTTAACGACAGTGGCGGCACCGATCTGTTTACGGGCTCCGTCGGCTGATGAGAATGCCAGGTACGAGTGATGGTCGGTATCCGGAACTTTTCCGCCCGAATCTTTTTCAATGTCGGCGATCGCGTCTTTCGAAATGTCTTTATGCTGTTTCGTAAACGACTGAGCATCGGGAAAAACCGCCTTCACTGAAAGTGGTGCGTCTTCGTCTTTCTTAGGAGCAGTCGCGGTATTCGCGGTATTCGCGGTGTTCGCGGCGGTTGTATTTGCGGCCGTGTTCGCCTGATTCGTGTTTGTCGTGTTGGTAGGCGTCGAACAGGCGGCCGCCAGACCGATTGCCGCGAGCAGTGCGACGAATGTTATATGCGAGAATTTTTTCATTTTGATCTCCCCAAGTTCCTTTATTTTTCTTTCTTCAAATCCACTGGCGAAAATGCAGTCGTCCTGCTTTCCGATGCCTGAATTAACTTTAATAGTTTTGTCCGGTCGATCTGGCTTGGAACCAGTTCGTTATCAGGCAAAACGGATATTCCGCCCGGCGAGAAACCCGACGCGGGAAGTGTGGTTCCGATCGCGGTTTCGAGTTCCGTCAGAGCGTTGTAATAGTCACGGACGATCTGGTTGTAGCTCGTAATATTTTCGGTCAGTCGACGCTGTTCGTTGACGACCTCAAAAATAGAAAAGTCGCCCAAATTGTAAGCTGCTCTGACGGTCCGGAGATTTTCTTCGGAGCGCGGCAAGATCTGGGTCGAATAAACAACTAGGGCTGCGGCCGCCGCCCGATATTTTCGATAGGCAACGGCAACATCGCGTTTGATCGTTGCCTCGAGGAACTCACGTTCGCGAGTCGCTTGTATTTTTTCACCGGTTGCGGAGGCGATCTCGCCCTGATTGCGATTGAAAACCGGGATCTCCACCGATACTCCGAAGGTCAAAGAATTGTCCTTGTTCGGAAAACTTCCACCACCGAGTCTCGCTGGAAAATCTATAAGTGAATTGTTTCGCGAGTATTTGATCCCGGCAGACAAATTAGGAACCGCATTTGCTTTCGCCAGTCCGATCTTCGCGGAACCTAGTTCCTCACCGATACGCGCCGCTTGCAGATCCGCTCGAGTTTTAAGAGCGATCTCCGAAAGGTCGCTCAGGAGAGTGTCAAATCGCGGCGGTCGATCCGGCTGCGGTGCGATGACGAGAGGCTCGGTGATATCCGCACCGATCAAGGTTCTGAGCTGTAAAAGATTCGTTTCGAGTTCGCTTTGTAATTGGATCGCCTGCACCTTGAAGCGATCGTTCTCCACTCGCACTAAATTTACATCGAGCGGAGCGACATCGCCTTCGTTAAGACGAGCCTCGGTGACGCGAAGAAGTTCTTCATTAGCGGGAATAAGTCTTTCTAAGACGTCTAACTGGCGTGCCGCCGACAGAGCACTCGTGTAAGCGACTCGGATCTCGATCGCGACTGTGCGTTCTAGAGCAGACAACTCTGATTTTATGCGGGTCAGTTCAAGTTCAGCGACTGCCACTCGCTTCGAGCGTTTGCCGCCGAGTTCAAAAACCTGCGTCACGCCGGCACTGAAATCCGATTCAGGCTCGCCGCCTAAAAAACGAGGACTGCCGTATTCGGTGTCGAGCGTCGGATTCGGTCTCAGACCTGCCTGCCGGAGTCGCCCTTCCGCAATTGCAAGACGTTGCCGGGCAGCAAGCAGATCAGCACGTCGCGTGCTTCCTAACCCGATCAACCGCTCGACGCTTGTTCCGTCCGCCGCGACGTAGGCGGCAGAACTCAGCTTCACAATTGATTGTGGTCCTTGTTCCGTCTGCTGCGAGAAAGCAGAAGTCGAGAGTATCAGTATCACAACCAACGGCAGAAGGCGGCAGCACGTGTACTTCGGCGAGGAGAAACTCCCGATCTTTGATTTTCCTTTTCCCACGTTCATTCGAGCTCTATCGATCAGGCAGAAACGGTATCGTTTCGATTTTCACCTTCGTCAGCAAAACGCCAGACGAAATAGCCCAAACCCGCAAAAAGGGCGAGAACAACTGCTGAAACCAGCACCATTAGCGTACTTCGGAGCCACGATATGCCCGTGGCCGCTTCTGCGGCCGGCTGCGAAACAGTAATGCCCGAAAACGTGGCAGTATCCGTTTCACCACCGTAAGTGACCTTGGCACGCATTGTGTAGGAACCTTCAGGCAACGCAGGAATTTTTAAATTGAAGCTTCCGTCGGCGTCCGCCTTTTCAACGGCAACCTGAGTCACCACTCCGCTTGCACTTTCGAATTCAACTACGGCCGTTATTTTATCGGCAGCCTCATTCGTTGCGTATTTTGTGATAAATAGCCGAGCTAAAGTCGCCGTATCCGGCTCGATCGATGTGTGTTTTATCATCAACTCTAACTCCCCAAGGCGGGAAGTGTGGGAAACCGTTCCCTTATCGTTCACCGCCGTTTTCGGCTTACTATCGCCATGATCCTCACCACCGTGAGCGAAGACATGGAAAGTAGATCCGATGGTTAGTAGTAAACACGTTAAAAGCCAACCGGCTATCACCTTTCTCACTTTTTTCAGTTCAATATGATTGCCCATAATATTTAGCCTAGGAACGGTCCTGTGAAGTTGCCCGGCCTTGTTCACTCCTCTAGTGCAAGGTTAGTGCCATCGACGGACAGTCTTTAAAAATCTATATTTCCTCATTAAAAATCATATTTTTGTAGTTAAATTCGAGGATCTAGGTGGGGGCGATTGCAGGAGTTTGCTTATTAGTGAGCAACTTTGTGTCTGTTTACGGACAGATCAAGTGTGTTTATTGTGCCTGACGAAACTGTCACGTAAATATGAGATCACCGTTGACAAATGAAATTTGATGTCATAAACTTTTCTCTTATTGAAAATGACTTTCATTTCCAATAGAATTCTATTTTTCAAGAGGTTCCGTTTATGTTGCTGTCCCGATCCTTATTCGCGTTGTTATTTTTTTTCCTTTTGTCGTTCCCGATCATGGCTCAGGTACCGTTTAATATCAGCGGAACTGTGAAAGACGAGAATGGAGCGGTAGTGGAGGATGCTCAGGTCCGTTTAATTTCTCTAGATGTGCGATTTGATCGGGGAACAAAGGTTAATGATACGGGAGGTTTTGAATTCAACGGTATTTCAGCCGGTAACTATCGAATTCAAGCCATTGCCGGAACTTTCGCAGACGCGAGCGTTGACGTCCGCCTTCCTCAAACTCAAAGCCGTACGATCGATCTGATCCTAAAAGCGAAAGCTGTCGCAGCCGAGGTTTCCGTGACGTCGAGCTCATTAGCCGGAACGCCGGAGAGTTTAGCGGAAATTCCTGGTTCGATCGAGCGGATAGATTCGACAACGTTGGAAAACAGCCGTGTATATAATTTCTCGGAGGCTCTTAGAAAAATTTCGGGCGTAAACGTTCGTGACGAGGAAGGTTTCGGATTGCGTCCGAATATTGGCATTCGCGGTACGAACCCGACCCGCTCGACAAAGGTGCTGCTGCTTGAGGACGGCCTGCCTTTATCCTACGCTCCATACGGAGACAACGCGTCCTATTATCATCCGCCGATCGAACGCTACGAATCGATAGAGGTTCTAAAAGGTTCGGGGCAGATCGCGTATGGCCCGCAAACCATTGCCGGCGTCATCAACTACATTACCCCTAATCCGCCAGAAACGCCGACCTTTAATCTAAAGCTCGAGGGCGGAAACCGCGGATTTTTGAATGGAGCCATCGGATTTGGCGGGAGATTCGGCAGACTCGGCACGATCCACAACTTTAACTATAAACAGGGCGACGGTTCGCGGGAGAACACAAACTTCAAGCTCTACGATTTTTCGAATAAGGCAACCTACGAATTAAATTCCCGCAACATACTGACCGGCAAACTGACATTCTTCCGGGAAGATTCCAATTTGACCTACACCGGTGCGACCGAAGCCGAATTTTTGATCAACCCGCGCGGGAATATTTTCAAGAATGACTTTTTCTACGGCCGTCGTTTTGGATTTTCCTTGCAGCATACGGCGGTTCTGAGCTCAAAGATCAATTTGACGACAAATTTTTACTCTAATTATTTTTCGCGCGATTGGTGGCGGCAGAGCTCAAACTCGTCTCAGCGTCCCAATCGACTAAATCTTGATCCGGATTGCTTAAATCTCGCGGCACTAAATACAACGTGCGGTAACGAAGGTCGTCTTCGCGACTATTTGACCACTGGAATCGAACCGCGGTTGACAGCACAGTTCGATTTGGGACCGGTCAGGAATGAACTCAATATTGGCTTTCGAATACATAAAGAAGATCAGGAGCGTATCCAGAAGAATGGCGATCTGCCCAACTCGCGTGACGGCGTTGTCGCCGAGAATA
Source organism: Acidobacteriota bacterium (assembly GCA_043737915.1). GTDB lineage: Bacteria > Acidobacteriota > Blastocatellia > Pyrinomonadales > Pyrinomonadaceae > OLB17. The sequence continues at coordinate 1,699 of JAYSZT010000311.1, read as the reverse complement.
ATGAGCGTAAAGCGTTGGCTCAGTCCGGGTTTATTCAGCATCGCTTTATTTGGAAAGATTTTTCGTTTACGCCCGGCCTACGATTTGAACGGATCGAGTACCAACGGACAAATCGTTTGGCCAACGGTGGAGCAGGTGCGAGCGGCAAGACGAACATCGCTGAAGTTATTCCCGGTTTCGGAGTGGCGTATTCCGGTTTACGCAACACAACAATCTTTGCGGGGGTTCATCGCGGCTTTGCTCCTCCGAGGGCCGAAGATCTAGTAACCAACTCCGGCGGTATCGTTGAACTCGATTCGGAACTGAGTTGGAATTACGAAGCTGGAGTACGAACACGCCCGATTCGTGGAGTTGACCTGTCCGCTACCTTGTTCCGCAACGACTACGAAAATCAGATAGTCGCGGCATCGATCGCGGGCGGAGCGGCTTTCACGAACGGCGGCCGAACTCTGCAACAGGGATTCGAATTTTCAGGTCAGGTCGATTCCGGCACTATTTTTGATAGCCGTCATAACTTGTATTTTCGTACGGCCTACACCTTTCTGCCCACTGCGGAATTCCGCGGCCAGCGATTAAGTTCGGTTAACTCGGCTTCGATCTTGAATATTTATTGCCCTAGCGAACTGCGGGTTTCGTTGATTGCGTGTTCGATCACCCGGAACCGATTGCCGTATACGCCGAAAACCCTTTTAACGTCGAGCCTAGGGTATTCGCATCCGAAGGGTATTGACGTTTTTATCGAAAACGTTTTTATCGGGCGGCAATTCGGCGATGACCTTAACGCTGTAGATCCAACACCCAACGCACAGATCGGGGCCGTCCCGGCTCAGACCTATTGGAACGCAACGGCAAACTACAAAGTCGAGTTGTGGAAAACGACGTTTTTCGTGACCGCGAAGAACATTCTCGACCGAACGTTCATTGTCGACCGCAGCCGCGGCATTCTGCCCTCTCAGTCCCGTCTCATGCAGGCTGGAGTTAAGGTGAGTTTCTAATTAGGGAGGAGTTTTTCGAAGCATTGGGACAGCTGCGCGTAGAGAAACTCCCGGGTAGTTTTGGTCCTGAGCGTGCCTAATTTCCCCACATTTAATTTAGATCTCAACTTCTTCACTCGACCACTTTCCCTTAACCAGCCTATCTTCATACAGCTACGGTTTTTCAAACGCCGGGGCATGAGGTTCGCTTTAGTAGGGTGGGAAGATGAAGTGAATTCCCCAATATCTAAGGCGACACATCTTCCCTCGAAGACGCCATCCGGGAACTCATATATGTCACTAACATTAGTATCCGAAGCTCGCTCGATCGAATCGGCAATACCGATCCGAAGAGCTTTTGAAAAAGATCAGCAACTTCGCGGACGGATTCTGATCGTGGATGATTCGCGCCTTATTCGTAGCGTTGTAAGCTCGCAATTGTCTGACACCTACGAATGTATGCAGGCCGAATCGTACCCGGAGGCGGTCGAGATCTTAAACCTCTACCCGTTCGATCTGATGATCGTTGACGTGGTCATGCCAGGGCTGTCTGAGATCGAAATGCTTCGTGAAGTGATCGAGAAATACCCGGATATGGCGGTCATCATTTTCTCCAGTGTTGATCGGCCACAGCGGGCACTTGATGCGCTACGGCTCGGAGCTTTTGATTACTTGGTCAAACCTTGCGAACTATCGGTGCTTGAGTTGACGGTCGAACGGGCGAT
>JAYSZT010000310.1:0-2896 GCA_043737915.1 Acidobacteriota bacterium | reverse complement strand
ACTCAAACGGCTCTCAACGGCGCGAGTACATTGATCAGTCCCGGCGGTGCAATTCCAGCAGGCAGCCTTATCGGATCGCGGTTCTACCTATCGGGAACACCCATCCCTTTGACGCGAAACTCGGCCGGTCAATTTGTAGCATTTCGACCCCTTAGTCAATTGAGCAAAATATTTCCTATTTCCGAAGATACGAGCTTTTTCTCCGTTCGGGTGGATCATTCGCTGAATCAATCGAATCAGCTATCGTTTCGGGTTAGCTATAATCCGAGCTTGATTAACGGCATTCAAGATGAATCGCAGAATCAAACGCTTGGGCAAAACGATTACTCGCGTACCGGAATTCAACACATTCGCGACGCCTCGGCGAGCGCGTCTCTTTCGAGTATTTTACCGCGAAATCTGATAAACGATTTTTACGCTAATGTCTCCCAGCGCAAAGCCACATTCGATTCTCAAGTACCGAGTGTTGCCCATCAGATCGCCGGTACCGGTTTTATCGGTTCAAATCCTTTTTCACCAGTTGACCGGACTGAAGATCGTGTCCAGCTAAGAGATAATATGACGTGGGCCACTAACGGCCATATCGTCAAATTTGGTGCGGATTTTAACTTTATCGACATCCAGGCATCGTTCCAGCTTAATTTCCCCGCCTTGTTTAATTTTGGTCAGCAGAGTTGTAGGTCACTCATCGCCGCTAGTGCAACCACGGCGGCCTGCACCGGCCCGGCATTTACGCCTATCCAAACATACGGTCTAGGCTTTCCCAGTGTTTTCATTCAAGGTTTCGGTAATCCGCTCAGTAAGTTAAAGAACAAGCCGATTGCATTTTTTGGCCAAGATACATGGAAGATCAAGAAGAATTTCACGATCAACTATGGAGTCAGATATGATGTCGAGCTGACCGACCAATTTGCGCCAACGCCATTCACCGATCCTCTGACCGGCATCACGCTCTCTGCGGCAGACGTCCAAACTGCCCAAGATGCATTGAACGTAACGCAGGGTTTCCCTCGTGACACTAACAACTGGGCTCCGCGAGCGGGGTTTGCATGGGATCTCAGAGGAAACGGTAAGACTGTGGTTCGCGGAGCTCTCGGCATCTTTTATGATCACCCTTTACTCGCCGTCGCTTTTAACTCGGATATTGCTGATGGTTCGCAGCAACAGCAGGCGACGCTGCTTCCGATCGGCGGCCCGTCACCGACCGGCCTGTTTAATGCCTTTCAGGTATTTCACGGAACAGTTTGCGGGGTTCAGGGTTCAAACGCAGCCATCTGTGGAGCGGTAAGAACTCCCGGCATCGCCTCATCTTCCCAATACCAGTTTGGATTTCAACGATTCAATTCGTCTAACTTTACCGGATTTGGTCCGATTTTGCCCTTTACCTTACACGTTTCAAAGGATTTTGAGTATCCGATGGTCGTTCAAGGAAATTTTGCAGTCGAACAGATGATTGGAAAGGACATGTCGATCTCCGGAAGTTATATTACGGTGAATGCCAAACATTTGGCACATCCGCAAGATGTCAACACGGTCAATACCTCGGCTTTGGTTGAAAATTTTCGGCGGTTTGCGGGACGTGTTCCCACTAACCTAAGCGAGGCGGCGTTCTTTTCGCTACCCCAATCATGTGCAAATCCGGCCTTGTGTCCTCCAGGATATACCGTTGTTGTGCCGGGATTTGTTGGTATCAACGGACTCGGCCAAAAAGTGGTTAGCCCGATCGCAGCCGATTTTTTCCGGAAATTAGGCCCAAACTATTTCTTTGTTCAAGCTCTTACCGGCTTGAATAAGACAACCTTTGATTCACTTTTGGCTGGATCGCTCCGTGCTCCCGGCCCGATCAACCCTTATTCCGATGTAAATTCGCAGGTGTCGGACGGCAACTCGACCTACAATGCATTGAATATCGAATTAAAGAAGCGGTTCTCGAACAGCATGCAGCTTTTCGCGACCTATACCTATTCGCACTCGATCGATGATTCTTCAGATCTGCAAACCCTGCTGAAACCACAGGACAACACTAATTTCAGAGCCGAAAAATCTAGTTCGCTTTTCGATCAGCGTCACCGTTTTGTATTTAGCGGCGTATTCGCGTCACCTGATTCATGGAAATCTGGAAGTGGTTTCCATAAATTTCTCTCTGGGTTCGCGATTGCCCCGATAGTAGAGATTAGCTCGGGGCGTCCTTTCAATATAATTGCTCCGGGAGATGCCAACGGCGATTTTCAAAGTACCAATGAAAGGCCGACGCTTCGGGCAGATGGTACTCTCTGCCTAACCGGCGTTGATCCAAATTGTTTCCAAGGAATATTCCCCAATAATGGGAACCTCGGACGCAATCTAGGCATTACTCACAGCTATGTCACACTCGATACGCGTGTCACGAAGAGAGTGAATTTTGGCGAACGCGTAAGTCTTGATCTGATTGCCGAGGGTTTTAACCTCTTCAATAAATTCAACGAAGCGGCGGGCAATCCGTTTTATACGGCCGTAAATGATTTTGGCAAACGCGACAAGAGCGGTCGATTCTATAGCAGCCCGACATCGGCGTATGACCCCCGGCAGTTTCAATTTGGAGTAAAACTGAACTTCTAGGCTTTCATGCTTAGAACATTAAAATTACGGCCGGATAGTTTGAAACTATCCGGCCGTGTTTCTGTGCGTTTTTATCGTTTCAATGGATAATCGACGTATGACTTCTTTCGCTGAACGGATAAAAGTAAAGGCAGGCGAGATCGGCTTTGAAAAGGTCGGTATTGTCGCGGCTGAACCGTTGACCGCCGAAGGCAAACGATTAAACGAATGGCTCGGTCTCGGGTATCAGGGCGAAATGGCGTGGCTCAACCGCGAACCCGAAAAACGCATCGATCCGCGTCTTATCTTTCCGGAAGCA
>JAYSZT010000309.1:0-6836 GCA_043737915.1 Acidobacteriota bacterium | reverse complement strand
CTGCCGCCCAATCGTTAGTCCCCGTCGCGGGACAATACGCGAAGTACCTGTTCGCCGTCGGACTTTTCGGTGCAGCGATGCTCGCAATGGGCGTATTGCCGCTCGCAACGGCTTATTCCGTCAGCGAAGCTCTCGGGTTCGAAAAGGGTTTGTCCCGCTCGTTTCGCGAAGCTCCGATCTTCCTTGGCATATTCACGACCCTGATCTTTGTCGGCGCGATCGTGGCGATGTTGCCCGGCATTCCGCAGATCCAACTCCTGCTCGTCACTCAGTGCATCAACGGTTTGCTTCTGCCCGTTTTACTAGTCGCTATCGTATCGCTGGCGAACAAAAGCGAGATCATGGGCAAACATACGAATCACTGGCTGTTTAATATCCTCGCGTGGACGATAACTGTCGTCGTCTCGGCACTTTCGTTAATGTTGCTTGGGAAAACGATTGCTGATATGTTTTAGCCAATACTTATGCCTGCTGCCGAAATCAAGAAGAAAGCAATATTTTTTCTCGTCATCGCCGGAATTCTATCGTTAGCTCTGATCCTTCTGCCGCTCGTCACCCCGACGATCGAGAGTTCGTTCGCATCCGTGTTTGGAAAGACCGACACGATGATGGGCGATACCGCGGTCAAACTTTTTAAGAATATTCTCCGCATCGTAAACGTCATCATTTGGATGACGCTCGTTGTTTCGGTGATCAGATTCATTGATTTTCTGATATTCCGGGCGGCCCTGCTCGCATCAAATCAGAACGAGATCTCTTCGCTGCTGCGAAATGTATTCTCGATCATCATCTACATCGTTGCGTTCTTTGTGATATTCCAATCACAATATCCGACGATCGAACTCGCTCCGCTTTTCACCGGTTCAGCGATCCTCGGTATCGTCGTCGGTCTCGCGCTACAGGACACACTCGGTAATCTATTCGCGGGGATCGCACTGCAGGCCGATAAGCCATTCCAAGTCGGAGACGTAATATCACTCTCAAATCGCGGTATGGGCGTCGTCGAGGATGTGTCCTGGCGCGGTGTTCGTATACGTACGTTTCAAAATAAACTTCTGGTCGTCAGCAACGCCGTACTTGGAAAGGAAATGATCGAGGTCGCCCCGAAAGAAAATCTGAACGCCCGCCTCGTCAATTTCAGCACGCTCTATTCGGCATCGCCGGCAAATACGGCTTCGATAGTGAGAGAAGCCATGCGGCACAGCGAAAATGTCTCTCAAAAAATGCGCCCGATAGTACGCATAAGAAACCTCGGCGATAGCGGCATTGAATGGGAAGTGAAATATTGGCTCGATGACTACGCGAAATTCAACGACTCAGACGCCACCATCCGCGAACGCATTTGGTATGCATTCCAACGTGAGAAGATTCACTTCGCCTTCCCAACGAGGACGGTTCATGTGGAAGAACAAAAGGCCGAGATCGATGTGGCAATCGAACATAACGTTTTTGGCGACCGCCTCAAACGCGTACCTATCTTCGATCCGCTATCGGAGGAGGAGATGGAGCGGATAACAAAGGCGTCAAAGTCACGGATCTATGCTCCCGGTGAGGCGATCGTCAGACTCGGCGGCGAAGGAAATTCGATGTTTATCATCAATCGCGGGAAAGTCGAGGTTCAGATCATCGAAAAAGGTAAACCGCGGAAAATAAAAGAGCTGGTTGAAAATGATTTTTTCGGGGAAATGAGCCTTCTGACGGGCCAACCGAGAACGGCAACCGTCGTCGCTATAGTTGAGACGGAGGTTTTTCAGATACGCAAAAATGCACTGAAACCGATACTCGAAAATAATCCGCTTCTCGTTCAGGCAATAACCGAACTGATCGACGAACGCAAGCAAATGATCGACTCGATGGGCGAAGAACAACCGGTCGATGTCGAGAAGCGTAAAAAGAGCGTTGTGCTGTCGATCAAAAAATTCTTCGGCCTTTGACCAATGCGATGATGTGCCTAGTGCACCTTCTTATCGTAGATATCATGCAAAACTTCAGTTATCGGCTTTCGGCCCCCGAGTGATGCTTGATTTTCTTCGTTCGGTGTCTTTTCGACAAAAGTAATACGTTCAGGAGTCGAATCAATATTATCGGATTCAACCGGCAGATCCGACAACATCGCTTCAGTTCCTGACACAAGTTGTTTCTCGGTCGCTTTGTTGAGTTCGGCTTCAATTTTCTTGCTTTCCTCAAGCATTGTTTTCCCTCTCGTCTTCCGCATACGTTCGAGTGAACGTACCGCCGATGAGGTTAACGGCGACTCGGCCGGTTCTCGCTCGATCTTTCTAAGAACTCGAACGTATTCGCGAAGCTCGGGTGTCGGATAAACGATTCCCTGCTCGACTACCGAATTATCCTCGAAAACATGGTTTAGATGTTTCACCGCAGACGGGTGGTCAGCGGATTTGCTGTAGAGAGCCCCAAGTGTAAAGTGGACCAACGGCGGAGCGACCTTCATCGACCTGAGCGTATTCTCGCCCATTGAGATCGACTCCTGAATTTCAAACCCGAACCAACGGCGTTCGTCATCCCGAAGTATTTCGTTTGCTGAGAGGTAAAATTCAAAGATTTTGCGGGTGTCGTTGCGGGAAGTGTGCGAAAAAACACGCGTAACAAGGTAAGCGATCGCACCGAGGAACATGATCCCAAATACCGGAAAACCGACGACATAGAGTAAAGCCGCGATCACTCCAAACGTCAAGGCGTATTGCCCCTTGTCACTGATCATTGTTTCGGCACGACGGCTAACTAGATTTTTTCCCACACTCAATTATAGAAATTTAGTTCTCCACGCCGCAAGCCATAAACTTAGTCTTCCTTCGCATCTTCGGGATTAGGCACGCTGTCGACAACGCTATCGTCGTCCTGTTCGGATTCTTTAGCCTCGGCGGGTCGTTTGGCTTTTTTTGCCTCATCCTCCATCTTCCTGCCAAAACCTGCCATCACGTCTCCTACCTTTTCGAAAACCTTGTAGGGCGAATCAAGCACGTAAGATACTGTTTCACTCAGCACCATTGCTTCCATCTTGAAAAGTTTTGCGAATTTTTTCTCAAGCGGTAAGGACTCGAACTCCTCTTCGAAAGTATCTTTCGCTTCGTCCTTTTCGGCATCTTTCTTTTTTTGATCTGTCATAATCACAACCTCTCCCGGGTGTTCGATTTTCGCTTCACACGCCAATCGTTCGTTAGGTTTACGCCCGTTCGCCCCAAAATGTTCCTCTTCCGTCTTAGTCAACGGCGAGATCAAGTCGATCCCGGCGGATATAACGACCGCACAGTGATGAACTTTCTGCGAATTATCGCAAACCTTATCAGTAAAGATGCCGAATCGCGCCATCGCGTCACCGACATATGTGCCGACCGCAACCAGACCTTCAAGATCTTCGTTTTCGAATTTTATTGTTACTTCAGACATTAATACCCCACACCCGATTTAACTTTTACCCTTGGTTGAGCTCCCGCAGGAGTTGTTGGTTGTTCGCTCGCCTTGTTTTGACAATCCGAACAGACTCCCCACATTCGTAAACTATGATGCGTCGGACGGAAACCGAATTTGTCCGCCATTTCATCCTGCATCGCTTCGATGTCCGGAGAAAAAAACTCGATCACCTTTCCGCAATCGGTGCAGATCATATGATCGTGGTGTTCGTGATTATAATGATGCTCGTAATACGTCTTGTTATCGCCAAACCTAACCTCACGAGCCAATCCGGCCTCCGTCAAAAGTTTAAGTGTGCGATAAACCGTCGTATGACCGACCGTCGGGTCTTTTTTGTGAACAAGCCAATGAAGATCCTCAATCGTAAGGTGTTCCTCAGTTTTGAGGAATATCTCCATTATAAGGTCTCTCTGCACCGTGCGTCGCAAACCGAGTTTCTGTATATGTTCAAGAAAAATTATCTTTTCTTGGACAAACGTCTCTTTTTCTTTCGCACTACCCATACCGATATTTTATCACCGCAGTTCACTTTTCGCTAAAGATATTAATTCTGCGATTCTTGAGATCTCCGATGGCTCTGCTCCATTTCGCGAAGCGATCTCAATTGAACGTTGTGCAATATCTAGGAATATCTCCGTTTCATTCAAACTCAGTTTGCCATCAAACGACGCCAATTGCCGCTGAAAACCGTTGACGTCAGCACGCGCGAATGTTCCGGTAAGTGCTTTCGCAGTTCCCTGCTTCTCGATATTTTCGATAGTGCTTTTAATAAGCGGAATTAAGATCCTCGATGCGTTATTTTCGTCGACTCCGGCCATGTTCAACATAGACTGGGAAACGTCCACCAGGGCAGTCAAATGCCCGCACGCAGTCACTGCGGCGGCGTGATAGAGAACCTTATTTGCAGTTGGAACCTCGAACGACTCTCCGCCAAAGAACCGCACCAGATCATGGGCCGCAATGACTGCCTGGACATCGCCCTCAACACAGAAAAAAGCCCCGTGGAGCATTTTCGCTCCGACCTCCGGATCGGTGAACGAAATCAAAGGGTGGATCGAACCGACCGGACAACCAATGTCCGCAAGCGGCTTCAATATTTCTGAGGAGAGTGATCCGCTCGTGTGAAGCACGACTGGTCTATTGGTGAGCTTAGGGATGATCTGAGAAGCAAATCCTGCGATCTCATTGTCGGGAAGAGAAAGTAAGATCAGATCCTCACTGATCTCAGAAACGTCTACAAGTTCTACGACGTCGGAAAATGGCGATCCGTCGCGAGTGCCTATCAAATTTCCGATCGAATATTCAGAATCGCGAAAACGTATTGCGAACGAACCACCGACACGGCCAATACCGACAATTGTCACACTTGGCATATGACATCAATATAAACGAAAATCAGTGGAGATAAAACGCGCACTAAAGATTCGGAATTGTAAGTGTTAGACGACATTTGCGACTTCGTCAACGACCGCGTCCCATTCCGGTGTCGAACTTTCAATATTACCTGCGGCCGGCGCCCGATTTGACGCCGAATTTCGTTTATTGGTGCCTAACAGAGCAAGCCGGATCAATCGGAGCTCACCGTCCGACAGACGATTGATCTTGCCTTTGGGCTGTAGTGTTTCATCTATCGTCCGGGCGGCCGCATGCAATTCCTCGTCAGCGGGATCGATGCCCATGGCAATTGCGTCGGAGATCTTCGCCTTTCGTGCGACAAGTGAATTTCGGTACGAAACCACACCGTGGTTGATCGTTAACCAGAGCTGTTCGGGAAGCGTCTCAAATTCACTTGCTTTGTCCAAAGAGAATCCACATCCACACACCGGAGCCAGATTGAGCATTTCTACAACGTCGATGTTACAGGCTGGTTTGGTCAGTTCCTGGATCAACCGACGCGACTCGTTCCAAAATTGAATATTGAATCCCGGAAGATCTGACAGATTCTCAAACTCCCACCAGATATCAGTCTTTAGGATATCTGCGAGCTTTTCGCGGAGTTCGGACGTGTTGGAAATGTGATTATGCCGACTCTCGTAGTATTCAGAGTACGCAACGTGAAACCGTTGCCAGAGAGTATTAAGTTCGTCATTAGATGCTGATTGATTGGTCGAAAAACCATCGTTTATCATGTCGAGGAGGTTCCGATGAAGCCCGTCAACGGTTGGATCTCCGGTGTATTCGCAAAGTGCGAGGTAGCTTGCTGCATCGGCCCGTCTTGACGCACCGGCAACAAAATCTTCGACGACAGTTAGATCGGCACGTCGTTTTGAATATTCCGAATCGGAATCTGAAAAAATATCCGCGATGTTCTGTAAACAGGTCGCCAACGATAGTCCTTTTGTCGATAGCGACGCAATAGCGTCAGCGACAGCATTAAACGATCGGGTCGATACCATTGCCATACGCCAAATTCGAGCGTTTAAGGAATCGTCGCTCAATTCGCCAAAACGGGTCGCAATATTTCTCCGCTGCCATTCTCCGAGCCACTGATCGAGTCCATTCGTGACGGAGCTTCGATCATCAGGTGAATCGATAGATCGCAAGGCCGTGTTTCCAGTGAGTTGTGATGCCCACCAAACTAAACGAGAGCTAGAATACGTTGCTGCTACCGGTCGGGCGACTGCGACGATATCGTCCCAAATGATCTTAAGGTCCATCGACCGCCGATTGATCCGATCGCCATCAGCCGTGACAAACTCGATAAGTTGCTGTCCGACCATCGCCGCGAGAACAAGATATGAAGCTTCGCGAACAAGACCGTTCGGCACCTTCCCAAATTCGGTGAAGATTTTCTCTAAACTTGCTGACTCAACTGCCCCGTCAATTAATGCGAGAACACTTCGTACCAATGGAAGTTCTTTCAGCTTATCCGCGTCAACTGGAGTGAAATAATCACCATATGAATCACCGCTTCTTGCAGCTAATCCAAGCGGTGATCCATAGGTCGATGCGAGCCATTGAACCTCCTCGAGATTAGGCCGAGCACCGCTGAAAAGGTCGGCGACCAAGGATGAGACCTCGTTCATCCCGAGGGTCTGAGGAAAATATGGATGCAAGGGAAAACGACCCTCGAATAGAGATTCGAGCATGATCGTTGTCACTTGCGACAAACCGTGAGCCCTCCGGGCTTCCTCCGTCAGGTTGTATTCAAACCCTTCGATGAACAAAACGGCGTCATCCAGAAACGCCCGCTGGAATACTTTCTCTGCGGCTAGGCTATGAGCCTGGATCGCGGACGTGACGTGATCCTTGAAATCTGAACGCACCGTAGCATTTGTCTGTAGCACGCAAAGGCGCCGGATCGTGTCCGATTCCTCCGACGTTAGTCTGGCAGGCGTCCATACGATCAAGGGCAACTCTTGCGGGTCAGTAACCGGCTGCTTTTCAGATCTATTTAGATCGAT
>JAYSZT010000308.1:0-2904 GCA_043737915.1 Acidobacteriota bacterium | reverse complement strand
TTTACAGACTCTGTAAAATTTATTGCTTTCAGGAGAATTGAATATGAAAAAAACTATTTCCACTCTGGTCTTGGGTATTATGCTCTGCTTAAGCGCGGTTTCTGTCTTCGCGCAGGATACAATGTCGAATGATGAGGTCATCTCATTAACTAAGGCAGGCCTTGCTTCCTCCATCATCGTCGGGAAGATCAGAACATCGAAGACTGACTTCGATATGTCCACCGATGCTCTTATCAAACTAAAACAAGCTGGCGTTAGCGACGACGTGGTCGGCTCCATGCTTGAAGCCAAAAGCGGTAAATCCATCAGTGCTCCCGTCGGCGGAACGAGTGTCAACGGTTCAACAACCGTTGGTGCCCTTGGTGACCCGAACGATCCGATGGCGAAGCATAATTACGGAATCTATCTTTTCGAAGAGAAAGACGGTGTAAAGAAGATGACCGCGCTTAAACCTAATGTTTCCGCTCAAAACCGGACCGGCGGATTGTTTACTTCGTCGCTGACGTACGGCATCGGCAAGGTGAAGACAAAAACGAACCTACCGGGCCGCAGTGCCAACCTGCAAATGCAAAACGCTGCCCCAACATTCTACTTTTATCTCGACATCACGAGCGGCGGTTTGAACACGAGCAGTGGAGTTCCTTCGGATCCGAAGGAATTCACGCTTGTTCGTTTTAACCAACGAAGCGACAATCGAGAAGTTACGATCGGCAAGTCGAATGCATTCGGAGCCAAAGGCGGTCTGTCCGATGAGTATGTCGTGCAGGTCAAGGCTGAAGATATGGGCAACGGCATTTTCAAGGTGACTCCGTCGACCGACTTAAAGAAAGGAGAATACGGCTTCATGCTAGTCAACTCTGGTAATTCGAACACGAGTGCGGGCGTCGGAGCAAAGTTCTTCGACTTCGGCGTTATGATGACTCCGTAGTCAACTTTCGAGACCTATGCCCGTGTTTCGACACTATTTTGTTCAAACCAGCACCGCGTGCAGATGCGGTGCTTTTTTCGTTCTTTTTGTGTATATTCGGCGGACATCGGTAGGCGTTCGGCGAGGATGATCTCGTCGGGCGAAAGTTCGCCCCAAGTTTTGAGTTCGCGGGAATGACATTGCGGACACGTTTTTTCAGATAATGCGATCATTTGCTATAATTCTCCGCGTAACATTCAATAAACAATCTTAGCAAAAAATGAAAATCAAACTATTTCCGGTCGTCCTCTTTGTATGCATCTCCGTCGTTGGTGCCGTATTTGGGCAGCTAGAGGAGAAATTCGATTTCTACACTCGCGGCGAATATCGTGCTAACGTTCCTCGCCCGCAGAGCATTTTGCGCTTTGATGTCGGTGATCATCACACGACCTACGCCCAGATGGAAAAGGTTATCGAGTCGATCGCTGCCGCCGCACCTGACCGCGTGAAGATATACGACATCGGCACGACGAGTGAATACCGCATGCAGCACGTCGTTGCGATCTCTTCGCCGGAGAATATGGCCCGCATCGACGAGATCAGGGCGAACGTCGGCCGCCTCACCGATCCTCGCAAAACTTCCGCCGCCGAGGCGAATGCGATCGCTCAAAACAATCCCGCGATCGCTTGGATGGCATACACGATCCACGGCAATGAATCTTCGTCATTCGAAACGATGATGCAGGTCATCTATCAGCTTGCGGCTTCGAACGAGCCGAGAACACTTGAGATCCTTAAAAACACCGTCGTGCTCGTCGTCACCGGCGAAAACCCTGACGGCCACGAACGATTCGCTACCTGGTACAACTCGATCGCTACCGGTGATCCCGACCGCAACGCTATCGAACACCGCGAGCCGTGGTCGATCTGGGGCCGCGTCAACCATTACCGATTCAATCTCAACCGCGACACGCTCGCCTTCACCCAAAAAGAATCGCGAAATCTGCAGAAAGCCTTTATGGAATGGAGCCCGCAATTAGCGGTCGATCATCACGGCCAACCGGCACAGTATTTCTTCCCGCCGACCAGTTTGCCCACGAATCCAAATCTTCCCCAACCGGTCACGACCAAATGGGAAGAGCGATACGGCCGGGCAAACGCGGCCGCATTTGACGCGAATAAGTGGGATTACTACGTTCGCGACGTATTCGACGCGTTTTATCCGGGTTATTGGGACATGTATCCATCGCTCAACGGTGCGACGGGAATGACTTATGAAACCGACGGCGGTGGCCCAAAAGGTCTCAACTGGACGCGCGATGACGGCTCGATAGTCACCTTCCGCTCGTCTATCGCCAAACACTACGTCGCCTCGATGACGACTCTCGAGGTCACAGCAAAAAATAAAGTTGAAAAGCTGCAGGATTTCTACGCGTTTCGTGCCAAAGGAATGGCGGACAACGCCGGCTCGAAGATAAAACGAGTCGTCATCGACCCGACCTCCGACCGCGTAAAAGCCGCAGAACTCATTGAGGTGCTGAGACTTTCGAAGATCGAGGTCAAGGTTGCCTCGTCGTCGTTCAGTTCGCCGACTGCCCACACCTACATGGAAAAAAACTCCGTCGCGGTCTCCAAATCCTTTCCGGCCGGTTCCTACATCATCGACTTTGATCAGCCGCAGCGGATCTTCCTGAAATCGATTCTCGAGCAAGACACGCCGCAGGATAAGGCATTTGTCGACGAAAATATGGCAAGGTTTCGCCGAAACCAGCTTCGCGGCAAAGGCCAGCCGAAGGAAGACTATGGATTCTACGACATAACAGCGTGGTCATTGCCGCTCTCGTTCGGTGTTGACGCCTACTGGACCGAAGAATCGGGCAGCGTTTCGGCCGCTATGGTCACCGACGAAGATGTAGCAGCGGCAAAACGCGGTAGCGTCAACGCACGAGCGTCGGTTTCGTATATTATTCCTTACGAGACCGATTCGACAAGCGCAA
>JAYSZT010000307.1:0-2922 GCA_043737915.1 Acidobacteriota bacterium | reverse complement strand
AAACGGCGGACCTGACCGCCTCGAATATCGTAGTCTCACTAATCAATGGAACGTCGTTCGATCTCAAAACGCCGAACGGCGATATCCATATTACCTCGCCACTCGTCGGAAAGCCGCACGTGTATAACATGCTCGCCGCAACCGCGACTGCTTTAGAACTCGGACAGGATCTTGATTCTATAGCGAAAGGGCTTTCGACCTGCGTCGGTGCTCCGGGACGATTCGAACGGGTGCCGCACGCTGGCGATTTTGCGGTGGTCGTTGACTACGCTCATACCGACGACGCCCTGCTAAATACTCTGCAAACCGCGAAGGAACTGACAGACGGACGAGTCATAACCGTATTCGGCTGCGGAGGCGACCGCGACCGGACGAAGCGTCATCCGATGGGACTTGTCGCCGGGGAGTACAGCGATATTGTCATCATCACATCAGACAATCCCCGAAACGAAGATCCGCTAAAAATTATCGAGGAGATCGAGGCCGGCGTGCGGGAAACAAATGCTGATTTTGAAGTAATACCCGATCGCCGCGAAGCTATCCTCAAGGCGGTCGCGATCGCGAGGAGCAACGATGTCGTCATCATCGCCGGTAAAGGTCATGAGAATTATCAAATAGTAAACGGAGAGAAATACCACTTCGACGACCGCGAGGTGGCGGCCGAGGCGTTAAAAAGGGCGAGCGAGGAAAATTAAGATCGTTCCGCGGCTTTGACGAGATTGACGAGAACTTTTCGTTGAGCTGACGATAGCTGGTCAAAACGAACTCCGAAACCAATCTCGAATACTTGGTTGGCGATCTTTCCGTTGAACTGCACTTTCATTCCGTCATCCAGCGGCACATAGATTCGTATCAGGTCGCCTTCATTTACTTTTCCCGAACTCAAAACAAAACAACCGTCAAAACTGACGTCGCTCATCGTTCCGGGTAGGCGCACGGAGTCGACTTCCCATTCGATATCAACCGTCAGCGGGTATCTGCTTGTTTCGCGGCGTTCGTTGTCTTCGAGATTCTCTTCTACTGCCATTTCCTTTTAGCTTTCGTTTTCCTGAGATTTGGTACCTTTTTTAGTTAAGTAGTAATAGACCGGCAATCCCAGTAAAATCAGTAGCGAGCCCGCAAATGATGATGTTTTCGCAAAGGATTTGAGTCCGCCCGCGACCTCACCAAGACCGATCAGCCTGATGCCTTCAGTGATCTGCGGCAGATCATTTGAGAAGGTTATGTAAAGCAGCCACCCGGTGACGAGCAAGAAAATAACCGGCACAACCGGGTAACCGAACGCTTTGTACGGACGCTCCAGGTCAGGATATCTTTTTCTAAATACAAAGATCGACGACGTTACGAGTGCGTAGAATATCCACGACCCGAACACCACATAATCCGTCAAAAGATCGAACGAGCCCGACAATGCAAGGATCATTGCGAGCACCATCTGCACCAATAATGCTTTGATCGGAACGCCGTTAACGCTTACCGTGCCGAGCGGTTTGAACATTAATCCGTCGTGAGCCATGGCGTAAGGAACTCGAGATCCGGCGAGAATTGACGTGTGCATCGTCCCAAGAGACGAAAGCATTAATCCGATCGTGAATAGAGCAACAGCGACACCGGCACCGAATGAAGCCGCCCCGCCGAAGAACAAGCTGACCATAGCCTTGGCGACCGATGACGTTTTCGAAACGTCCGCGATCGTGGTCGGGTCGAGCACGTAAAAATATCCGATGTGAACAAAAACGTAGAGAAAGATCACGGCGATCGTACTGCCGATGATCGCGAGCGGTATATTTCGTCCGGGTTCCTTAACCTCGCCGGCAACGAAGGTCAGGTTATTCCAGCCGTCATATCCCCACAGGGCACCAAGCATCGCGGCTCCAAAACCGCCGATAAACGTGTAACTCGGCGAACCAACCTTGACCGAGTCCGCGACGCCCTCGCAGGCACCGCCGACATTTGCCATCGAAAAATGCGAAAAATCACCCGTGACCCAGACAAAAGCACCGATTCCGACGAATGCGATAAGAGCGATCTTGACGCCGGTCAAAACTGTCGCGATCTGTCCGCTAAGGCTGACCGAGGCACAATTAAGCGTCGTAAAGATCATGATGACCATGAGGGCGACGACCTGAAGTGTCGTAAATTCAAATGGTGTGCTCCCAAGATTAAAGCTAAAAAGCGTATGCGCGAGCTTATTATCAAGAAAATCATTCAGCCCGATTGCGAATGCCATTCCAGCGGCGGCTTGGGCACCGGGTTTGGCAATGAACATTTGCATCCACCCGAAAAGGAAGCTCGATAAGCGTCCATAAGCATCGCGGAGAAATACGTATTCGCCGCCAGCCTGCGGTTTCATCGCGGTTAGTTCCGCATAGGTCAAGGCACCTGCCAGCGACAATAATCCGGCTGCTATCCAGGCAATGATGACCCAGGTCGGCGTGCCGACATTACAAGTCATTACTCGTGCTTTCAGAAATACTCCCGTACCGATCACATTACCGATAATTACGGAAACGGCAGCGACCAGTCCCAGACCACGTACCAATGAATAACCAGTGTTCGACTCAGATGCCATATGTATTTTTTGCGAAAAGCTTCCGGACTTTGCATCATCTTACGCGAAAACGCGCCTTCGATAAAGCAAGAACCTGCCTGACCGTCATTTACCGCTCAGTGCTATATTGTAATTTCATCTGTGTGAGAAAAATATTCCATGTCTGTGAAAGAAATATCGATCAATGCAAATGACCTAATTGATAGGCTGCTGGCTCCGGATCTGGTGGCTCGGATGGCTATTCTCGACAGTTGTGGCGTCAATCATTTGGGGTCACATATCTTGATCGCAGGAATCGATGCCGTCGAAACGACGGAGCTTTCAAATGACGATCCGTCTGAAACTCTACGGCTACTAGACGACCAACTTTC
>JAYSZT010000306.1:0-14878 GCA_043737915.1 Acidobacteriota bacterium | reverse complement strand
TGCGTTCTCGTTTACACGCCGGGACGTTATAGATTTATGGATTTCGTAAAGATCGGCACAATCCTGACGGTGATAGTTTTTGTCGTGTCGATCACTCTCGTTCCGATCTTTTGGCCGCTCTAGTCTTTGGCACTACCGGATATTTCGCGAAGCGAGAGTCCGCGTTTGAGGATGAATAGAAATCCGATCGCCGTCCAAAAGAGTATGCGGCCTTTTCGGATAACGGCGAGCGTCACGCCAACGCCGACCGCGAGGGCAACCGTATCACCGACAAACTGAGCTCCCGCCTCATCGACGCCGATCGTTAGCGGGATCAGCTTAAAAACTATCGTGACGAGACGACTGACCGATTCGAGCAAAAACGCGGTCATCAGGCTCGGCATCGTATCGCTTAGGCGGCTGATGATGTAGAAAACCTCGACGATCCCGAGCGCGTGGTAAAGTGCCTCAAGCAGGCATATCGGCAGAAAACGTTTCGGGTGGCGGCGGTAAAATCCGTAGATCAGATTCTCGAACAGCCGCACATCCATCCGGCCATTTTCAAGAATGCCGGTAAAATAGCCCCGTTTATATAACGATGCACAGATCTCACTCGCGAAGTGCCACTGCCTCACGACCAATAAAAGCATCAGCACGATTAGCAAGATTATAAGTCCGATCAAGACATCGATCGTAAATACCCAACCATCATCGAGCGGCGTATTCCGCAGAAATGCCACCGCACCCAATATGAGAAAGATGGAGGTCAGCAAACTGTAGAATAGATTTTCCGTCGCCACCGACGATAGGCCGACGACCATCGGGACGCGGTGCCGGACGGCGATCGCCTTCGACGTACCGCTAACGACGAAACCCAGCGGTATCACGCTGCTCGTCGCTTCACCTATGATGACCGCCGGTATCGTGTCCCGCAGGTTGAGGCTGTAAGGCTCATATACCGACAGGTTCCACGCGGAGGCACGAACGATTATCCGAACAAAAAATATCAGCAAGATGACCGCAAAGCCGACCACGCCAAAGCGCGAAATGCTCTCAACGAGGTCGTGGATGCCAACCGAATAGATAAAATACGCAAACAGAGCAACCCCCGCGAGGGTTAGCAGTGTCCCCGCGATCTTTATCCGGCTAATGTGTTTTGGTGAAATTCGCTCTTGCATGGGGCGGCTCGTTTAGAATCGATTATCGCAAAATGGTTGCTTTGCCTTTGTTGTGCGGCTTGTCTAAAATGTTATTTTATTGAATGTAAATAACAAAAGCGGTTTTAGAGAAAATATATGAGCACAGCAACGGCATCCGCCCAGTTAAATCAAGGGCTTACCATTTTAACCGAAGACGAAACAATGTTTCGCGACTCTGTTCGTGAATTTGCCGAGGGCGAGGTTCGTCCGCGTGTCGAGGCGATGGAGCACGCGGGTAAACTCGATCCCGATTTGATCAAACAATGTTTCGACCTCGGCCTGATGGCGATCGAATCGCCGGAGGAATATGGCGGTGCCGGTTCGACGATCTTTAACGCGATCCTCGCGATCGAAGAACTCGCCAGGGTTGATGCCAGCGTTTCGGTTTTTGTGGACGTTCACAACACGCTCGTCACGAACGCGTTTATGCGTTGGGCGAGTGACGATCAGAAAAAGAAATACATGCCGCAGCTCGCCGAGGGCAAGGTCGGTGCGTACGCGTTGTCTGAGGCGGCGTCGGGATCTGACGCTTTCGCACTGAAAACGCGTGCGGTCGATAAGGGCGAACATTACGAGCTGAATGGGCAAAAACTATGGATCACGAACGGCAACGAAGCCGAGATCTTTGTTCTGTTTGCAACCGTCGATCCCGAGGCCGGTTACAAAGGAATTACGGCGTTCATCGTTGAAAAAGGCTTCGAGGGGTTCACCGTCGGTAAGAAAGAAGACAAACTAGGTATTCGTGCCTCGTCGACCACGGAACTAATTCTTGACGGCTGCAAGGTGCCAAAGGAAAACGTTTTGGGTGACGTCGGCAAGGGTTACAAGGTTTCGATCGAGACGCTTAACGAAGGCCGCATTGGTATCGGTGCGCAGATGGTCGGTATTGCTCAGGGCGCTTTCGAAGCCGCTCTGAAATACACGCAGGAACGCGAGCAGTTCGGCCAAGCGATCGGCGCATTTCAGGCAGTCCAGTTCCAACTAGCTGAGCTGGCGGTCGAGATCGAAGCGACAAGGCTGCTCGTCTACAATGCCGCCCGCCGCAAAGACGCCGGCCAGCCGTTTCTCAAAGAAGCGGCTATGGCAAAGCTCTACTCATCCCGCTGCGCCGAGGCCGTCACCAGCAAAGCGATCGAACTATTCGGCGGCTACGGCTACGTCAAAGATTATCCGGTAGAAAAATTCTGGCGAGACTCCAAGATCGGCTCAATTTACGAGGGAACCTCGAACATGCAACTACAGACCATCGCCAAGCTGATAATGAGCGGAAAGTGATGTTATGACCGCCGAGGAGATCACGAAATACCTGACCGAGCTAAACGACGAACTTCGCTTGATGCATATCAAGGCCGATCCTAGATGATGGAAAATTGCTCTAATGGATTTTGTGGACGACTTTCGTTATCACCGAGACCCGGCCGCGGTCGAGCAACCCGTTGAATCCGGCGAAGAAGACAAAGATGCGGTGCTAGCGGGCACGATCGAAACGGTCTGTGACGAAATGGGAATTCTCATTCCCGATTGGTTGCGTAACATTCCAGCATGTCGCGAACCGCTTTTCCTGTCTCGCGTAGAGACCGTAAAAGCTTTCAGTCTTGCAGAATCGCCAGTACATTTTCGCATTCGCAAAGTTTTTGTAATGGAGAATTTCCTGCATCTGTCTGATCAAACAACGATTCGCCAAGCTACGCTTTTGGACGCTGAAGTGCTGACCGATCTGTCGTACGCGACGTTTTGGGATGCGTTTTCCGATCATCCTAAAAATGCGCCCGACGATCTGGCGGATTATATGGGTAAGGCATTTAATATCGGGCAGATCGCCTCTGAACTTGCCGATGAAAATTCGCTGTTCTTTATTGCCGAGCTCGACGGCAAACCGGCAGGTTATGCTAAAGTGATCCGCGGCACCACTGAAGACGGCATTACGGCGAAGCACCCGATCGAGCTTTCACGGCTTTATTCACACCAGGAATTTCTTGGAAAAGGCGTCGGCCGTGACCTGATGACCGCCTGCCTCGACTACGCAAAGACGCACGAGCACGACGTAATGTGGCTCGGCGTCTGGGAATACAACCCGCGAGCCCAGGCCTTTTACACCAAAAACGGTTTCCGCGAAGTCGGCAAACACACATTCCAGCTTGGCAGTGATCCACAGACGGATCTTCTGATGCAACGATCCATTTAGTTCATTGTGGTCATTCGTTCTACATCGGTTTGGTTTTTGATGATGGTGGTCGAGACGCTACATGGCATTCTTCGCTCTATCTTTCTAGTACCGCTTACATGTCAGGTTGTTGCGAATCAGATCGGCGTTGCGATTGGTTCGCTGTTAGTGCTTCTAATCGCTTTCCTAACGATAAAGTGGATCGGAGAGACGGTCTCCAGCAAATTAGTTCTGATAGGGTTGTTATGGGTGTCGCTCACTTTTGTTTTTGAAGTCGGACTTGGTTATGCATTTGGCGGCTGGCCCCGCGTTTTAATGGATTACGATCCAATGGAAGGCGGACTAATGCCGCTAGGCCTCCTTGTAATGCTATTCTCACCCCTTATCACTTGCAGGATGAGAGCCTGATTTGCCTTGTCTGCCGATAATAGGCTATTGTTGCATTTGTGCGACAGATTACGAATCCTCCAAATCCTTACAACCAATACTCCGCAGAAACCGTTGGCGAGCCGCCGCCGACTAAGCTTGAGGTTTTTGAGGAGACGGCGACCAGGAGGATAATTACGAAGGCGTTTGCGTCCGATTGGGAAGGCGGTTGGCGATATACTGTGAACTGTTATCGCGGCTGCGTTCACGGCTGTACGTATTGTTTTGCCAGGCAATATCACGAATATCTTGGTTACGGTGCCGGCACGGATTTTGAGACAAAGATAGTCGTCAAACCGAACGCACCCGAACTGCTACGTGCCGAACTTCGAAAGACGCGTGACAAGATGCCGCATCTTGATTTTTCATTCGCGACCGATCCGTATCTACCGCTCGAGGCGAGCTTTGAGCTGACCCGCAAATGCCTCGAGGTGTGTGTCGATTTTCAGGTGCCGGTCGGTGTCATTACTAAATCGCCTCTGGTGACCCGCGATATCGACCTGCTGAAAAAGCTGAAGAAGGTGTCGGTCTTTTTTTCGCTGCCATTCCTTACTAAGGAGAAGTCCAATGCGTTCGAGCCGTACACTCCGATTCCCGAAGCACGTTTTAGGGCAATGAAAATGCTCTCGGACGAAGGCATCGCGACCGGCATCGCGATCGCACCGGTCATTCCCGGCTACAATGAATCCGACATCCCCGGCCTGCTCGAACGGGCGAAGGAATCAGGTGCGACGCGGGCATTTATGTCCATGCTTCATCTCGATACGGATTCGATCGAGGAGTATTTCGTCCAAAAGATGCATGAACGCCTTCCGCCGACCCGCGTGACAAAGATCATCAACACCATCAAACGCGAACGCGGCGGTTCGCTCCGCCACAACACGTTTAAGGAACGCTCGAAAGGCACGACCGAACAGTGGGAAGTGACAAAAAAACTCTTCGCCTTCCACGCCAAACGCCTCGGCTTCCGCAACCCTGAAAAACTCCTCGAGACAGAACCCAAACCCGATCCGATAGCACTACCGGTACAGCAAAGTCTTTTCTAAAGAAATTTTTGCCGCAGATGAACGCCGATGACGCGGATATAGAAAAGGAGAAAATTTAGCAATTTGACTTTCTGATCCGCGTCATCCGCTAAATCCGTGGCAAATTTTCTTATTCCCAAAAATCCGCTACTCTATTCGTATGCAAGATCGTATCGAAGTTTTTGAACAGATGTTAGGAGCCGACCCATCGAACACGATGGTCATGTTCGGCCTCGCAAAGGAATATGAGAAGTCAGGCGACCACGCCAAGGTGATCGCCATGCTTGAGAACTACATTGCGGTGGCTGAAGACGAAGGAAACGCCTACGGTGTGCTCGGAAACGCCTACCTCAAATCCGGCAACCGCGAAAAAGCCATCGAAACCTACCAACGCGGTATCGAAACCTCAATGGCCCACGGCCACCCGTCCATGGCTCACGAATACCAAATGACCCTAGACACCGATCTCGCCGACTAGTTTGTTTGCTGCTCAGATCGGCTGGTTTACGGGATGATTGGAGAGCAGACAGCAACCGTGGCCTTTCTGATCCGCACGGGCTTGGTCGGCTTCTCGCCGTCGACTTCCATCTTATTGATCGCATCGACGACGTCCATACCCTTAGTCACCCGCCCAAATGCCGCGAAGCTCCCGTCCAGATGAGGACCAATCGAAACCAGTATGAAAAAGTTGGTCGTTGCCGTATTCGGCTCGTCCGCCCGGGCCATCGAGAGGATGCCGCGTTCGTGCAGGATCTTATTCGGTTCGTCCAGTATCGTCTTGCGGGCACGCTGGCCGATCGCAGTTGTCACCTTGCCTTCCCGGGAATAAAGATTACCGCCCTGCACGACAAATCCGGGCACGATACGGCTAAAAGTTGTCGAATCCAGGAGTCCGGCAGCCGCAAGATTTAGGAAATTCCTGACAGTTTCCGGAGCACTCTCAGGGAACATCTCCGCCTCGATCAAACCAGCTTCCGTATCGAGCGTCACGCACCGCTTCGCCATCGTCGCAACGTCCGCCTTATCAAAAGGCTCAGCATTTGGAGCGGTCGGCGGCGGAGCAGGACGCTCGTTCGCCTTGACCGCTTGTTTACCAGCAGGCGCCGCCGCCGGCAGAGCCTTTTGCCCTGCCGCCGATGCACAAAACAAAATCCCCAGCGCGCTCGTAATTAAAAATCGTCTAACCATTGCGTACATTTTCTGCAAAACCGATTCGAGTGTAAAGTGTAGATATAATTTGGATATTCGGTATGCTCCAACCGCGATCAATACCGCGACCAATGCTGGACCAACGAAAGACTAATATGAAAAAACTATCGGCCCTGATCGCAGTCCTTTTATTCGTCTCCGCATCATTTGCCCAGCGCGAACTCGGAGCTCGTCCAACCGAAACGGGCGGTCCTTTGATGTTCGAGCAGGCGGTTTTCGACGTGCAGAATTATGACATTTCGATCACCGCCGATCCAAAGACAAAGGCGATCTCGGGCACGACCGTTATGACGGCTCGCACCGTGATCCCGACGAATGTTATCGTCCTCGACCTCGACACGCCGTTCACGATCAACTCGGTGACCTTGGGCGGAACCGCCGCAAAATACGAGCGAAAAGCCGGTAAAATCTGGATCTGGTTCCCGATGACAAAACAGGTCGGCGACGAGATCAAGACCAGTGTAACCTACCAAGGCACGCCCCGCGTCGCCCCGCGAGCGCCGTGGGTCGGAGGCTTTATGTGGGAAAAAACCCCGAGCGGAGCTGATTGGATTTCCGTCGCCCTGCAAAATGACGGCGCAGATCTGATGTTCCCCTGCAAAGATCACCCGTCCGACAAACCCGCGACCGCCTCGATGCACATCACTGTTCCCGATCCGCTCATTGCGACAGGCCCCGGCAAACTCGAAAACGTCAAAAAGAATGCAGGCGGAACGTCGACCTACAACTGGCGGATGACTAATCCGATCGCGAACTATTCGTTAGTATTTAACGCCGCTCCGTACAAATTGATTGAGGATAAATACAAGTCTATCGCAGGCGAAACGATGCCGATAATGTTCTACATTCTGCCCGAAAGCTTCGAAAAAGGAGCGGGGTTGATCGCCGAACAGAAGAAATATATCGCATTCTACGAAAAATACCTCGGCCCGTTTCCCTTCCGTTCGCAGAAGGTAGGCATTGTCGAAACGCCTCATTTAGGCATGGAACACTCGACAAATATTGCCTATGGCAACAAGTTCAAATATAACGCCGACGGCACGGATTGGTTGCTCTTACATGAGTTCGGACATGAATATTTTGCCAATCTGGTCACGGCCTCAGATTGGCGGGACTTTTGGATTCATGAGGGGTTCCAATCGTACATGGATACGCTTTATACTGAGGAATTGCACGGAAAAGACGCCTATATGAAGGCAATGGCCGCTCGCCAACGCGGCTTTAAAAACAAGCAGGCCGTGGCCCCGCGTGAACCAAAGATCGCCTACCAGGTCTATATGTCTGAGCCGGATTATCTAAACTCCGACGGTGATATTTACGGTAAGGGGGCTTACATTCTTCACACGCTCCGTTATCTGATCGGCGATAAGGCCTTTTTCAAAGCCCTCCACCGGATGACCTATCCGACGAAGGAACTAGAAAAACTGACCGACGGCCGCCAGGAACGCCTCGTCAACACCGACGATTTCCTCACGATTGCCGAGGAAGAGTCCGGTATGAAACTCGACTGGTTCTTTGAGCTCTATCTCAGACAGCCAAAACTGCCGAAGCTTGTATTGATGTCTTCGGGGCCCGCCGACGAGAGTGCGACCACATTGCCGAGGAAGGTTATGCTCCGCTGGGAAACACCCAATAATATGCCGTTCTCGATGCCCGTGGATGTACTAATCAACGGCAAAACCGAACGAATCGAGATGAAAAACGGTGCTGGAAGCATTACCTTCACAGGCGATATGCCCTTGATCGATCCCGAAGGCTGGGTTTTGAGGGCTCAGTAGCTACTTGCGATTACACCAAGTTTTTCTTTACGTCCCGATTTTCTCGGCAACTTTCGTGTGTCTTAAAACTTGTGAAATTGCCCGTTTCAGCTAGTTTTGGTATCGTTAAAAGTTACCTTTGTATTAATACTTGTTATAGATAGGACTTATTTTAATGGCGACTGGAACAAAGAAAATCGATACGAAACTTGCGGCGAAGGGCGATAAGACGGTTATAGCCGAGAAGGCAAAGACGACCGAGGCCGATGGGTATATTGCGGATGAGAAGACGCAAAAGACTGCGAAAGCTCAGACGCCGAAGGCCGGAAAGGCCCCGGCGAAAAAAGGCTCGGCGAACTATCGCGGCCTCGATGCCGAGACGATGATAGGTCTTTACAGGACGATGTACACCTCGAGGCGTGTCGACGATAAAGAGATCCAACTTAAGGGTCAGAATAAGATATTTTTCCAGATATCAGGTGCCGGCCACGAAGCTATCCTGGCCGCCGCCGCACTTTCGATGAAGCCGGCGTACGATTGGTTTTTCCCGTATTATCGCGACCGTGCCTTGATGCTCGGCCTCGGAATGACCGCTCAAGAAATGCTGTGGTCGTCGGTCGGTGCTGAGGTCGATCCAAACTCGCATGGCCGCCAGATGCCGTCGCACTGGGGATGTACTCGGCTGAATGTTCCGTCGCAATCATCGTGTACGGGTTCGCAGGCCTTGCATGCCGTCGGTGCCGCCGAGACTACATATCGGGCCGGGCTCGTTGATGGATTAAGAGAAAAAATAACTGGTTTCAAAGGCGATGAGATCGTTTATATGTCGGTCGGCGACGGAACTACGAGCGAAGGCGAATGGTGGGAGGCACTCAACACCGCGGCCAATCTGAAGTTGCCGGTTATCTTCCTCGTTGAGGACAACGGCTACGCCATCTCGACGCCGGTCGAGGTCGGAACTGCTGGCGGAGACATTTCGAAACTGGTAGCAGGGTTTCCCGGTCTTTACATTCAAAAGTGTGATGGCACCGACGTGCTCGAAAGTTACGAAACGTTCCAGCGGGCGGTGAAGTATTGCCGCGAACGCAAAGGCCCCGCGTTCGTGCACGCCAAAGTTGTTCGTCCGTATTCGCACTCGCTCTCGGATGACGAAAAGCTCTATCGTCCAACCGAAGAATTAGAGGCGGATGCAGCGACCGATCCGATAAAGAAATTTGCCGAGTTTTTGATGACCGACGGTATCGCTTCGTTCGAAGAGCTAGACGCCCTGCGAAAAGAGGTCGATGCCGAGGTTAACGCGGCATCGGACATTGCGATCGAGACACCGCAGCCAGCCCCTGAAACGGCACTTAGGAACGTATTTTCGCCGGACGTCGACCCGACTGACCGGCAGCTATTTGATACCGAGGACGGAGCGGAGTTGTCCGGCAACGCAGGTACGATGGTCGATCTGATCAACCGCTGCATGCACGAGGAAATGGAACGCGACCCGCGGATCGTCGTTTTTGGCGAAGACGTAGCCGACTGTTCGCGCGAAGAGTATCTCGACGACCTGAAAGGCAAAGGCGGCGTGTTCAAGGTCACGGCCAATCTGCAACGCAAATTCGGCTCGGCCCGTGTTTTCAATTCTCCGCTTGCCGAGGCAAACATTATCGGGCGTGCGATCGGCATGGCGCTTCGCAATCTGAAACCGGTTGTTGAGATCCAGTTTTTCGATTACATTTTCCCCGCGTTTCACCAGATCCGCAACGAACTGGCAACTATGCGCTGGCGCTCGGACGGTGAGACAAAATCGCCGATCGTTATGCGTGTTCCGGTCGGCGGCTACCTGAAAGGCGGTGCCGTTTACCACTCGCAATCGGGCACGACGCTCTTCTCTCATACGCCAGGACTTATGATCGTGTATCCATCAACGGCGCTCGACGCAAATGGATTATTGAGAACAGCGATCCGCTCGGACGATCCGGTTTTGTTCCTCGAACACAAACATCTCTACCGCCAGGTCTACAACAAATCGCAGTATCCGTCGAGCGACTTCCTGATTCCTTTCGGCAAAGCGAAAAAGGTCAGAGAAGGTAGCGACGTCACGATCGTTACCTATGGAGCACTTGTCGAACGCTCGAATCAGGCCTGCAAACGTCTGCTTACACAGGGAATTTCGGTCGAGCTGATCGATCTTCGAACTCTTGTCCCCTATGATTGGGAAGCGGTCGCCGAGTCGGTCAAGAAAACCGGCCGCGTCATCGTCGCTCACGAAGACCCGATCTCATACGGCTACGGAGCCGAGATCGCGGCCCGTATCTCCGACGAGCTTTTCGAATACCTCGACGCCCCGGTCCGCCGCGTCGGAGCCACGGACACCTTTGTCGGTTACGCCCCGCAACTCGAAGATTTCATCCTGCCCCAGTCCGATGACGTCGAAAAAGCGGTGCAAGAATTGATGAAGTATTAGAAAAGGCTGCATGGGATTAATTCCTTGCAGCCCTAATCACATTTACATTTTAGGTCAATTTCTCGCTTGTAGTGGAAGATCGGTCGAGACTCCCCAGTTAAAAGCACTCGGGACACCATTTGAGCTCTGAAGAACATACCAGCGTCCCTGCGACGGTCGCCACACCGCGATATCGGTCTTAAGGTCACCGTCGTAATCGCCCGGTACGGCTACGTCCGTCGAGAGACCCCACTGAAATCCAAGAAAGCCGCCGTTCGAGCTATTGAGTCGGTACCAGATACCGTCTGATGGCCGCCATACGGCAATATCGGTTCGTCCGTCGCCGTCATAATCCTCCGAAACGGGCACGTCGCCTTGGAGTCCAAACGGAACAATGATCGGTTGAGAATCCGAACTTTTGAGAATGTACCAAACGCCGTCCGACGGCCGCCAAACCGCAACATCAATCCGGCCATCACCGTCGTAATCGCCCGCCACGGGCTTGTCCCCAGAGATGCCCCATCGAACAAAAGCGGCCGAATTATCTGAACTGTTTCTTATGTACCATACGCCATCCGAAGGGCGAAAAACCGCAATATCGGACTTACCGTCGCCATCGTAATCGTTTGGCACAGGGATGTCGCCGGCAAGGCCCCAGCGAACGGTGACTGGGTTCGTTGCCGCATTTTGATTCGCTGTCGCTATGTACCACGTGCCGTTCGATGGCCGAAATAACGCAAGTTCTGTCGCAAAATCGCCGATAAAATCGGACGGGGCCAGTACGTCGCCCGCAAGTCCAAAAAAGTAGCCGGGAAATACAGGGTTCACATACCAGTTTCGATCGCCTGGACGATACACAGTCGCTTTCGCCAGTCCGGTTGCCGTTACGCCAAAATCGAACGGCACTCCGCGCACTCGCGGACTGGTCAGCGGCACGCCGAGGCTTCTCGCAACGAGCAGATCACTATTGCCGCTGACAGGATTATTGGTTGCATAGGTTGTCACGATTTTAGCGTCAGCCGTCAACGCGTTCAGCGCCTTCTGCGTTATCGGAAAAACGGTTGTCGCGAGAAATTTCCCATTGATCACACCGGCAGCAGACAGCCGTGCAAAGCTTAGCGTGTGGTAGCGGAATATGCTTCGATTCGGCGTCAGATATGTCGTAACACTAACAAATATTTGTCCGTCGGGTAGAATCAGAAATCCGCTTGGCGAATCGTTCTGATATCCGACGAGGTCGAACTTCGTCTCTCCACCCAAACCAAAGGTCGTGTCCATGCCGCCGTTAGCGTTGAACCGGGTAACACGCACGTCCAGTGTGTTCGAGCCAAGGAGCGGCGGCGTGCTGCCCGCGATTGACCCAACCAGGATCTTGTCGTCCGGCTGCATTCCGACAGTTCTATAACTTTCACTCAGGATGAATCCCAGCAACGCGTCCGGTTCGCCGTTATTCGTAAAGCGGCGAAAAGTCGCGACGACATTAGCACCGGTGGGGATTTGACCCGTATTGTACTCAGTCGGGTTTACAACGACGATACTGCCCGTGGATTGGATCAAGATCTCACTGCCGTTGTCGGTGTTGCCAGAGATGTTGTCGTATGTTCTGTAGCCGCCTATTCCAAACGACGTGTCAACCCCACCATTCGGCAAATATCTGAGCAGAAAGGGATTGTAAAAAAAAGAAGAATCTCCTTCGAAACCGCTGATAAGAATCTTGCCGTCATTGAGTACGGAAATTGCATTAACTGCGTCACGATGAGCCGGGGCGATGTTCGGCCTATGAACTCCGTCGCCCGAAAACGTGGTGTCGATCGACGCGTCCTCGTTAAATCTCATCACCAGCCCATCGGCGCCATCGAAACCGGCAAGAACGATCTTACCGTCAGATTGTCTAACGGCCTCTGTTATTCCGCGATCCTGCGCCTGAATAAACGGAATCGTTATCTCCTGCTGGCCGTTCGAGCCGTACGTATTGTCGAGCGTACCGTCCGAGTTGTAGCGGACAAAGAAATACTTCGATTGCGTGCCTGATCGAGACGAACTCGCGACGAATATTTTGCCGCTCGGCAGGATGAAGCTCCCAAAAGGGGCGTCATCGCCGAACAGATCGGTCGTTGTCGCACCGCCGTTTCCAAAGGCCGGATCAAGCTGAGCGCGAACATCCGCGGTCGCAGCAAGAAACACAACGAGAAAAAAATAAAAAATGCCCGGCGTATGGCTCAGCGATTTACAAACTGACATCGAGTTGACCTCCGGTGATGATTAAATGGACTTTTCGGCTAGGCTATCACGACACTTCATTTGGAACAAGAACTTTTTTCTGTATTCCAGAACGAGATCCGAAGGTACTAATGCCGCAAGGTCACCGTCTGAATCCCTATATCTATCAGGCCGGATTTGCGAAGGTCGGATTCTGGGGCTTCGCAAAGTCGGTCACTTTGTAGACTCCGGTCGTAAGTCGCTCAGCAAATCCTTCGTCCACAAGTTGATGATTAGCCCGGCCCGATTCCCAACGGTAGAATCCGAAAGAGCGTGATAGATCGCCGAGAAGCGTCATGCCGTTGAGTTCCAGAAAAGCTCTTGCCAGCTCTTTCACAGCCTCGTCGCGGGGCATTTTGACCTTTAGTTCTTCGGGAAAACGGGCTTCGGCGAGAGTCCAGATGTAGGTGAATTTTGGCGTGTATAGAACTTCCTGCGGCACTACCTTCATGCGTTTTTGGAGTTCGTCGATCGCTTTTGTAAGGTCCTTTTTGTCTTTGAAACCACACTCTTCGCGGAGATCTGCCGTCGCCATTTCCCATTCCTTGCGCAGAACTTTTAGCACAAGTGAGGCATTTGGAGACAGTTCAGCTGCCTCGTTCTTTTTTGACACACCCCAGATGGCATTAAAAATGGGGATCATTCGCGGGGCGAGGAACCAAGAGTTTCCCTTGATCAATTTACCGTAATAAAGTTTGCCGCGAGCGATCACTTCGTCCTTTAGAACCCATGCACGGCTGGCTTCGTAATCTTTTTGAACGTTGCGCGGCATGTGGGCGTCGCGGCGGCCGCAGACGGCGATGTAAACGGACGGCAGGCCCTTTCGAATGTCCGTCAGTCCGAGGCAAAATCCAAGTTCGTCGACCATCGATTCGACCTGCTCGGCAGAATCGATCTTTATCGATTCGTCGCGACGCCATTTGCGATCGCGGTATTGTTCGATCTCTTCGGGCAATTCTCGCATAGGAAATAAACCGCAGGCTAACGCAGATCGGCGTGGATAGGAAATGATATTCAAAAGAAAATGACGAGCAATCTTTAGATTGCTCGTCAAATGATTAATAAAATAGTTCAGTTTTAGTTGTCGTTATTTGCGGTTAATTATCTCGGTTGTTGCCCACGGATCGGCGACGACGACTGAATCGTCATTGACGAGCCTTTTGGCAACTGTAGATCTCCTCGTCCTTGAATGGCCACTGAGCCGGCACCCGCCCCGCCGCCGATGATCGCCCCGATGGCCGCTCCCGTCCCGCCGCCTGCTATCGCTCCGATGATAGCTCCAAGGCCAGCACCGATCCCGCCACGTTTCACCGATTCTTTGGTCTGGTTACTGCCCTGGGCCGTGCCCTCAGTGTCAACTTTCACGATCTTTCCATTGAGATCTTTGACCGATTGCAGCGTACCGGCGAAATCATAAGCTTTACCATCGCGGAGCGTTATCCTTTCGAAATTGAAGGAAACGTTCGAACGCCCGGTGACCTTACCTGAACGGCCGACGCCCGTAATATAACCGTCGATGACCGCCCCGCGAAATTCGTTCGGTGACTGAACCGTCAAGCGAAACCTGTCGTTGTTCTGCGAAACCTTGGTATTCACTTCGTTTTCGAGCGTTCCGCTAATTATCATGCCGTTGGGCACGACGAATTCGCCGGTTCGTCCAACGCCCGTGGTCGGAACACCGCCATAATTGCCGTTCCCGGTCTGATCGTTGTCCGAGTACGTGCCATTCGATCCGGAGTTGTTGGCTCGGGGATCGATGCCAAGGCCGGCGACCGAGCTCGTTTTATTATAAATGCTCTCGGCGAAGACCGTTTGGTTCAAGTATTCGGTCGTGATACGGCGAGAAACCTTTAGTCCCTGGCCGTTACTCAGCGAAGTGAAGGTTACGGTGTAATCAGTCTCGCCGCCGAGGCTGGAAATGGTCAGGACGTTACCGCTGATGGTCGCCCGCAGACGAATGCTTTTGCCATTGCCGGCCTGCTCAACCTTGTCGCGGCCATCTGCAATAAATGTTACGGGTGAGGCCTTCGACGTTGCCAGCGTGACCTGATTACCGCGAATGTCGATCGCGATCTGTCCCGGGGCCTCAAGCTTTTCTTTGAGATCCTCGCGATCGGTCTGTCCAATATTTGTATCGGTTACAATGTCGTCAACGCTTTCGCTACGTCCCATATCGAGATCGTACGTGCCGGAAAGTCCGACGCTGAAAGAGTTTGTGTTCGAATTCGTCAACACTGGATCGGGATAGTCTTGCACGCCCTGCGGTTCATCCTCGTTATCCCAATTGGGCGTGACGCCGTAGTTACTTCCTAGCCGTTCGATCTGCTTCTTGACCGAGTTCCAATTATCCTCGACGCGACCGTTCTGACCATTCGATCGCATGAATTGGTCGATCGGGCGGGCGGATGAGACGATCTGGTTTACGTCGT
>JAYSZT010000305.1:0-14990 GCA_043737915.1 Acidobacteriota bacterium | reverse complement strand
AATAACAGAGAATACTTCACCGTAGCTGCCTGCTGATGGAAGAAAGAATGCGACGTCGGCACCGTTTTTTGCGACGCGAACGGCACCGTCGATAAAATCCTCGAGGTCGGCCGGGCGAACGAACGTCGCATCGGCGAGCACGGTATCGAACGATTCGTCTTCGAATCTGATCATCGAAACATCAACATTCGAACTAATGGCCGCCGCCTTGTCACGGGCGATCGCTAGGAGATCTTCGTTCTCAACCGCAGCGAAAACGTCAGTCTTTTCGCCATATTTTTCCTGTAACGCAAACGCGTGGTTGCCGGTTCCGGCGTTCAGGTAAAGTAGATTTTCTGATTCGTCCAGTTTGAGATGTTTATCGACAAGTTCGGTGAACCGATGCGTCCACGCATCCTCGATATACAGGTCGCGGAGAAAAGCGAGTTCTTTTTGAGTCTTAGCCATATCTTCAATTTAATCGCATTCTGTGTGGCCAGTTCAAATGCGGAACTAATTCTGATGCCGTCTGAGTTCGTAAATTATGCTTGCTTCGTGTAAAAATAAAAGGTTATGGCAAAGAATGTACGTGAGCTTTTTGATCTGACCGGCAAGACTGCGATCGTGACTGGCGGGTCGCGGGGAATTGGGGTTGAGATGGCTGAGGGATTGGCCGAGGCGGGGGCGAATCTGATGCTTTGTGCCCGCAAGGCTGAGCTGCTCGATGAATCCGTAAAGGCTTTCGCGACGAAAGGATTTAATGTAGCTGGAATAGTTTGTGATGTCTCGAAACCCGACGAAGTTAATGCGGTTGTCGCGGCGACCGTCGAGAGATTTGGGACGGTTGATATTCTGGTCAACAATGCAGGAATATCGTGGGGTGCGATGCCCGAAGACATGCCGATCGAACGGTGGAAACAGGTGATCGACGTGAACCTGACAGGTTGTTTCTTATTCGCACAGGCAGCAGGACGAGTGATGCTCGAACAAAAAAGCGGCTCGATCATCAACATCGCTTCGATAGCCGGGCAAAGATCATCGGCGAATGGGCCTTTTTACGCCGGATATGTTGCTAGCAAGGCCGGATTGATCGGACTCACACGCGAGCTCGCGGCAAGTTGGGGCAGGAAGGGAATTCGCGTAAATGCCATCGCGCCGGGGTTTTTTCATTCAAAACTTGCGGACGCCGTGATCGACATTTACGAACGTTCGATCCAGGAAAATAACGTCATCCCGCGTGTCGGTGAGGAAGGCGAGCTAAAAGGGCTTACGGTATTTTTGGCGTCAGAGGCGTCAAGTTACATCACGGGCCAAACGATCGCCGTCGACGGCGGTATGACGGTTTAGGAATTACATGCAAATCACTCCGGAAATTTCGACTTTCTCAGTATTAAGTATCGGTTTTCTGCTCGGGCTGCGCCATGCCACCGAGGCAGACCATCTGGCAGCCGTTTCGACCATCGTAAGTGAAAAGAAAGGATTCTTTACGGCTACAGTCATCGGTGGACTCTGGGGTTTGGGCCACACCATTTCTTTGTTTGTTGTGGGTTTGGTGGTAATTTTTCTCAAGCTGCAAATATCTGAATCGATCGAAGCAAAACTTGAAGGCGTGGTCGGTATCATGCTCGTTGGTTTGGGCCTCAATGCACTCCGAAAATTGTTTCAGGCGGAAAAAGTTCACGTTCACAGTCACGATCACGGCAAACGCGAACACCAACATTTGCACGCCCATCAGGACGAAAAGAGCGAAGCGTCGCATCATCGGTTCAGTCCGCGGTCAGTATTTATCGGCATGATCCACGGCCTTGCCGGCAGTGCCGCGTTAATGTTGCTCATCGTTCCGACGATCCCGACACCGCTCGTTGCCGTGATGTATATTCTGATATTTGGTCTCGGATCGATCGGTGGAATGATGGTGATGAGCCTGCTGATCGGATTGCCGTTTCACTTCACGGCGAATAAATTTGGTGGTCTGAATAAGGGAATCAGATTCTGTGCCGGAGCCTTCAGTCTCGTTCTCGGAAGTATGATCATTTACGAAAAGCTGATCCAGACCTCGTAAGCTGGTCTCACTTTACGAATTCGAACTCGCCGAATTTGGACGGCACGTGAAAGCTTGGCACTTTTGTTTTTGTCGCTTGCCACGAGAGGTAACCGCGAGTTGGGTCCTTGCCGACGCAGCGAAATATGTTACCGAGCCAGATGTCTTTTGATCTCGGAGTCTTTCCAAAGGCCTTCCATTCGATCTTGATAGCCATCACGACCTTATCTTTATCGATACGAACGGCGGACATCATTCCCGAATTATATTCCAGATCGGTCAGCCGTTTTTTCGGCGTTACCTCAATACCGAGATCGATCCATTCGCCGGTCGGGGCGATCTCAAACTCAAAATACTTGTTCCGCTTTTTCTTGTCCGGGGCGATAAAGATCTCACAAACGTCTCGATCCCAAAGTTCATCTGTCTTAGCAGTGATGTCGGGATTTTCGGAAACGACGAGAGGCTCAGTCTGATTCGCCTCGAATCGCACGTAAAGAGCGGTATCAGACCAAATCAGCCTCGCGGTAAAATGTCTTCCCTCGGGAGCCTTGATACCCGACCAATAACGGTCAACTAAAACTTCTGAAGCCGCGGACCAGGATCTGCTATCCAGATCGGTGATCGGGAAATCGCTTTGAACGTGTTTCACGTTGATCTTGTCTGAATTCATAAGTTGCGAGCGGACCTCTCCGAACCAACAAAATATTACCAAGATGATCGCAAAGGCTCTCATAAAATAGTTTTTAGGCAAATCGTCGTTTTAACCACCGTCCCTCGGTCGTCGCCGCTCTGACCAGTCCTTTGGCGAGGACGCGAACAGGAGCATTTTCGGTGAATGCCAATGCTATCGAATAAAGTGTGCGAGCTGAAAACGCAGGTTCGTTAGAGATCGCGAAAACCGGTTCCCAACGTTCTGGCCGCAATTTCGATTTGAATGCATCTAACCCGTCAAAATTATAGAACCTTTGTCCGTGTTTACGCATCCAGGCGAGCATGATTTTCAGCCATAGTGGATTATCGAAAGGCTCGATCTTTGACCTTTTTGATAGGGGCGACAATCCCAATGTGACGTATTCGAAACCGTCATGTGCGAGGGTTCTGATCGCCGCGTCCATCATTAGTTCGACGGTTCCATTCGGTGCGCCTGGATGGTGTGGAAACTGCTCGGTGAGCCATCCATTGCGTTGCGGAATAGGCGATAGTACTAGGAAGGCAACCACGTCAGATCCCTTTTCGGCAACGAATATTCGTCGGTTCTCAAGCCGTTCGAGGGTGTCGGGTTCGATAACGAAGTGAAGCGGCGGCAAGCCTTTCGAATCGAGCCACAGACGCAGGCATTCCTTTAGCCGGGCGTTCCCGTGAGCCTCGGTAGCCGGCCATTCTTTTATTAGGACACCTTTATTTCGTGCACGACTTAGTTGTGCACGCAGTGATGGGTACCGGCCAACGATATCGATCCAATGTGACGGATCCCAGACCGGTTGGGCGCCGAGTAAAACTCTGGAGTGATCAGTGGAATTTCGAAGAGCCGTTTCGAGCCTGGCCTCGGCTCCGAAATAGCATACCGCCAGGTTCGAACGAGCAGCGTCACGCTCGAATGCTTCGATGACCTGAGGCAACATTTCATTCCGGCAAACCGGAGCTCCGGCGACGACGCGTGAGTGTCCGGAGGCGACGTAGCCGACCACTGATTCGCCGTCTTCACCAAACCAGTATTCGATACCCGGATTTACAATTTGAAAGCAGGTCGAGTTCCAACCAAACTTGAGAACGAGCTCGCGGGCGCGAAAATGTCCGTCGGGTTCGCTCTTCGACCCATCGGTCATTTCTCCGTGGCGGTATTCAGAACCGTTTTGAAGGCCATTTTTGCCAGCTTCCATGTTCTGTCCCAGTCGATCTTGCCGCCATCTTCGCGACCCATCAGTTTGTCGACAAAGATCTTGCGGAAATCATTACCCTCGCGTCGGAGCATGAATTCCTTGGCGTACGGCTTCGCAGTTTCAAAGAAATTGAACTCCGGATCCGTAATGATGCCGATGCCTTCGAGCGTCATCAGGGCACGCATGATGTAGGTGAAGTTTGATGGCAGGCGAAACGGGTAATCGTACATCACGTCGGCCAGATCATAAGTGAGTTCCTTAAAATTAACGTCCTTCAGCTTCCGGTCGAGATGAAACTCGAACATTTTTTCGACAACCGGCCTTACGACGTTCCCGCTCGTTCCTTCCTTCAAGAAATCAAGCTCGATAAGATCCTGTGCGATGCCAGCGGCGTCCTTACTGACGACGTGAAAGAAGGCGTCGATCATCTTTGCCTGTAGCTGCGGCGTGATGCGGCCGACCATTCCAAAATCGAAAAATGCGACGCGTCCGTCCGGCATTACAAGCAAATTGCCGGGATGCGGATCGGCGTGGAAGAAACCGTCCTCGAGCAACTGTTTCAGGTAAGTCTTTATCAATAAACGATTTACTTTTTCCGGCGAAATATTTCGCTGTGCCTGCTCGCTAAGATCGGTGACTTTGGTGCCATTGATGAATTCCATCGTCAGCACTTTCGACGAAGTTGCGTTCCAGTAGATCTTGGGCACGTGAATATTCGACCATGTTTTGAAATTGTCACGGAAACGTTCAGCATTCTTGCCCTCCGAGGTGTAATCCATCTCTTCGTGGATCGTCACGTCAAATTCGCGAAGCATTCCGCTCCAGTCGGCATTCTCGCTTAGTTTTGGAAAGCGTTCGGCGAATCTCGCGACTTTTTTGAGGATAATGAGATCGCCCTTGACGGTCGCCTCAAGATTGGGCCGCTGAACTTTTACCGCAACCTCTTCGCCTGAATGGAGCCGGGCACGATAAACCTGTCCCAAAGAGGCGGCCGCGACTGGCTGAAGTTCGAATTCGGCATAAACATCACTGATCTTGCGGCCGAGTTCCTTTTCAATACGGGCAAAAGCGACCTCATTCGGAAACGGCGGAACGCTATCGACCAGTTCGCCCAGTTCCTTCACAAACGGCAACGGCAGAAGGTCGGCCCGCGTTCCCATTGATTGACCGATCTTGATAAAGGTCGGCCCGAGTTGGATAAGCTTATTCTTTAACCAAACTGCCTGCTTCTCCTGATTCTGCAGGCGGTTCGCGTTCGAACCGATAACGAATCGGCGCAGCAACGCCGTAAATTGATGGATGCACCACAAACGCACCGCGTAGAGCTTTTCGCCGTATACCGCCAGCCGCGTCAGCCGCGACGCAGTTTTCATTCTGGTCTTCTTATTCCTGACCTGTTGCTCACGATGCATTTCGAACTGATCGAGGTAAAGATACATCGCCAGCATGGCGATAACCCTCGAGATCTGAAGCAACCGCCAGTTCGCCCGAAACCCGCCGGAGTCACCGTCATTGCTTGAATTACCAGCCTTGACCGAACTGCGCGGTTCAGCTAGTTTCCCGTTCATGATCGGATTTGAAATGGTCAGTGCGTTAGCCGTGGCCGTATTTTTTGTTATTACTTCCTTCATCAGAAAAATTTTTAATCCGGTAGGATCTCGAATGTGTCGCAGCGTTGCGGGCGAAAAAGTTGAAAATGGCGACGATCAACTGTCAAAATTCTGGTATTACTTGGTCTTTCGGACATTCCGACGATGCATGCGTCAACAAAATCTATGTTTACATTGTCGTGTTTACGAATTATCTCGGCGGTGCGTATTCATAAATCTTTCTCACAGCAAATCTAGCATATTATTAACGCCTTCGTGGCGGAAATAGTTCCTGGCTCGGTTCGAATCCTTTTCGATCTGCGCCTTAAGTTCGTCGAGTCCGGAGAATTTTTTCTCATCGCGGATGCGGTGTAGAAAGCGAACCCGCAACACGTCGCCGTAGAGGTCGCCGTCGAAGTCGAATATGTATGTTTCGATGGATGGCTCGGCATCGGATTCAAAAGTAGGGCGAACGCCGATGTTTGTCATGCTTTTTCGCCATTTGCCGTCGATCAAAGTTGCGGTTGCGTAAACGCCGTACCGCGGGATGACGCGATTGTGCGGCTTTAGATTAGCCGTCGGGAAGCCAATGGTGTGGCCACGCCGATTGCCGCGAATGATAACGCCCTCGACACCATACGGGCGGCCAAGCATCCGGCGGGCTAGATTGACGTGGCCGCTGTCGAGTAATTTGCGGATCTTCGAGGAACTGATACGCCGTCCACGAAGCTGCACTTCGCCGACCTCGTCTGCGATGAACCCAAGTTCGATACTTTTTTCCTGCAACAACTCTATGTTGCCTCCGCGATTGCGCCCGAACGCAAAGCCTTTGCCGAGGTAAACTTCCTTGGCGTGCAGGCGGTCGCGAATGATATCGGCGAGGAAATCTTCTGCCGGTTGACGTGAAAACTCTTCCGTGAACGGAATGACGATCGCTTGTTCGATGCCGAGCACTTCCAGATTTGCGAGCCGTTGATCAAGCGTTTGGAGCAGCGGCGGTGCTGAGTCCGGATGCAGGACGGCGCGTGGATGCGGGTCGAATGTGATCGCCGTTGGAACCGCACCGACCGCCGACGCTCGTTCGACAACTGTCTCCATGATCCGCTGATGACCGAGATGAAGCCCGTCAAAAACGCCCAGCGTCACCACCGTCGGCCTGGCGATATTAGCATTCTCAGTTCCGTGAAAGATCTTCATACCTTACGAAAATGGTATTGCAGGCAGGAATAATGCGCAAACTGTGGTGATCCTGATTCGACAACTACGAGTGTTGGGCTGGGCGTCGAAGATTTAATAACACCGGCGAACGCTCCGCGTTTTCATCCACGCAGCGGAAAATGCCGCACGACGAATGCCTCAAATGCGCGACCGAGATCTGGGACCTCATTTATACGAAAATCCTTGTAAAATCGGGAAGAAAGAACTAAGCTTAAAAAGCTTCTCCGAGTATCTATTTCCAAAATCGTTGGTAACTTTTCGAGTGATCTTATGAAAAAATTTGTAATCCCGGCTTGCCTATTGGTTCTCGCCGGACTCTCTTTCCTTTTCTGGACGCCCATTTCGACAACGCTGGCACAGATCGATATATTTTCCCAGAAGGAACCGGATATTCCGGCGATGCTTCAGAATGCGAAAAATTCGATAACGAAAGAAGAATTTCTCGAAGGCCGGGCGACCGCATTCGGGCTGCGGCGCGGAATCAGCAATGACTTGGACGTGGATCCACAGTTGCGTCCGGCGGCGGTTGCCGAGATGGACAGGCAGGCCGATTCGTTAACGAAGATTCCCTCTTCTCCTGACAAAGAATCGCTTTTGGCGAGCTGGTCGCCGATCGGACCCGCGCCGATCGTATCGGGCGGCTCTCGATTCTCCGGCCGCGTCATAGCGATCGCAGTCCACCCGACAAATGCGGATATCGTTTACGTCGGTGCGGCTCAGGGCGGACTCTATCGTTCGACGAACGGCGGGGTTTCGTGGACGGCG
This sequence comes from Acidobacteriota bacterium, assembly GCA_043737915.1. Taxonomy (GTDB): domain Bacteria; phylum Acidobacteriota; class Blastocatellia; order Pyrinomonadales; family Pyrinomonadaceae; genus OLB17. Next base: position 7,518 of record JAYSZT010000305.1, on the reverse strand, counting down.
TTGATGGACGGGGCACAGAGCCTAGCGATCGGAGCGATCGCGATCGCACCTACTAACCCAGAGATCGTTTATATTGGAACGGGCGAACCCAATTTTTCCTTAGATAGTTTCTTTGGCGTTGGAGTTTACCGGATCGATAATGCCAGCACGACCGCTAATTTGAGCGGCCCGCTCAATAAGGACTCTGGAAACGTAGATGTGTTCACCGGTCGCGGTATCGGGGAGATCATCGTCAATCCAACCGACGCGAACACCATATTTGTCGCGACGACATCGGGTCAAGGTGGTATCGGCGGCACCGCGAACAACGTTTTACCTTCGCGCGGAGTTTACCGCTCGACGAATGCTACAACCGCAAACCCAACGTTTACGAAGCTTACCGGCCTTGCGGGCAACGTCAACGCAAGTGTTCGCGATTTGGCGATCGACCCGAATAATGCAAATATTTTGCTTGCCGGCGTTGTGGCCGCAGGGCCAACCGGCGGTATCTATCGCTCGATCGACGCTTTGGCACCGACACCGACTTTTACTCAAACTCAGTCTTACGTTGGAACATCGACCAGTGAACTCACGACAGAATTCGCGGCGATCCATCCGGCCGGGAATGCGGACTCGACATTCTATGCCGCAACCGGAAATCTCGGCGGGCGCGTTTTGCGTTCGAATGACGGCGGGGCGACCTGGGCTCAGCAGGTGGACAATAACTTTTGCACGCCGCAGTGTTTTTATGACATCGCGGTCGCGGTTGATCCGACAAATGCCGAGCGAGTTTATTTAGGCGGAGCACCCGCACTCATTGCGGCATTCTCAACCACCGGCGGAACGGCGTTTACTGAAGGCGGCTCAGGTGTTCATGTGGATACGCAGGTATTGGCGGTCGCACCGTCCAATCCAGCTGTCGTATACCTCGGCACCGACGGCGGCATTTACAGGTCGACCAACAGCGGAGCGAGCTACGCACATCTGAATACAGCTCAGTTTTTCGCCACTCAATTCATGGGCCTTTCGGTTCATCCGACCGACCCGAATTTTACTATCGGCGGTACGCAGGATAACGGCACAAATTTTTACGATCCGGCCGCCAGTGGTTGGACGCGGGTTGATGGTGGAGATGGCGGATACACGGTCATCGACCAAAACGCTGTGGATACCACAAACGTCCGCATGTATCACACGTATTTTAGCCAGACGAACAACGTTGTCGGTTACGCGACGCGTGCCACGACCTCGGCCGGATGGAGTTTCCGCGGTTGCAACGGCGTAACGCCTGCCAACGGAATCACCTGCACTGATCCCGTCTTATTCTATGCACCTCTTGAAAGTGGGCCCGGCAATCCGAATTCTATTTATTACGGGACAGACCGGCTTTACAGGTCGGTAGACACCGGCTTAAATCATACTGTCGTAAGTCAGGCGTTCGGTACACCGTTGAGTGCGATCGGCATTTCGCCGCAGAATGACAATATCCGCATCGTTGGACAATCAAACGGCGGACTATTCGGCACGATCACCGGGAGTGCGACGCTCGACAATTGGGACCCGAGCAACCAGGTCACAAACGGATTCATTGCTCGAACAGTGATCGATCCAAACAACGTGTCCATAGCATACGTGACAGTTTCGAATTTTGGCGTGGCAAACGTTTTCAAGACAACAAATCTGAGTACAGGAACGCCGACGTGGACGAATATCTCGGGAACGATCCCTTCCGTCCCGGTCAGTGCATTCGTCGTTGATCCCGCTAATTCGAACAATCTCTACGCCGGCACCGACATCGGCGTTTACGCATCGATCGATGCTGGAGCCACCTGGCAGCCGTTCGGAACAGGTTTGCCGCGAGTTGCCGTTTTCGATATGGCGATCGCTAGCGGAAGTCCGCGAAAGCTTAGGGTCGCGACGCACGGAAAGGGAATGTATGAGATCCCGCTCGCATCAACACAGACGTCGGGTTTTATCGATTTTGATGGCGACGGGAAAACTGATCTGTCCATCTTCCGACCGGCACCCGGCGAATGGTGGTTGAACCGGAGCAGCAACGGCAGCACCGGTGCTTTCCAGTTTGGATCATCGAGCGATACGCTGACGCCGGCGGATTACACCGGCGACGGAAAGACCGATATTGCATTTTTCCGCCCGTCTACCGGTAGCTGGTTCGTTCTGCGAAGCAATGACTTCTCGTTTTTCTCGTTCCCGTTCGGTACGTCCGGCGACATCCCGAACCCGGCGGATTATGACGCTGATGGAAAGGCGGACGCAGCCATTTTCCGTCCATCGACAAACACGTGGTTCATAAATCGCTCAACCGGCGGTACGACGATCACCGGGTTTGGTATTGCCGGAGACCGACCGGTCGCGGCGGACTATGACGGTGACGGGCGTGCCGATATCGGCATCTTCAGACCGGCTCAGGGGCAATGGTGGATACAACGAAGCACTGCGGGTACGCTAGTGGTTCAGTTCGGAGCGTCGAGCGACAAAACTGTGCCGGGCGACTTCACTGGCGATGGAAAAGCGGACATTGCCTTTTTCCGCCCATCGACCGGAGTCTGGAATATTCTCCGAAGTGAAGACCTTTCGTTCTTCGCCTTTCCGTTCGGCACGTCGACCGATGTTGCGTCGCCGGGAGATTACGACGGTGACGGACGTTTCGATGCCGCTGTCTTTAGACCGTCAACATCGACTTGGTTCGCTCAACGCTCGACCGCAGGAACTCTCATCCAGGCGTTCGGATCCGCCGGCGACGTCCCGCTACCAAGCGTTTTCGTTCGCTAACCTGAATTGCAGAAGAGTGCACGCAGTAAGGGCGATATATTCAACTTCGGTTAAATATATCGCCCTTTTTTCGTTCTCTTTACGACGCTATTTCATGTACTTATCCAGAAAATCAGCCACTTGCGGGTACAGGTCGAGGCGGTTTTTTAGTTTTGAGATGCCGTGGCCTTCGTCATCGTAGAGTTTGTATTGGACGACGGCTCCGCGATCTTTCAAAGCCTTGACCATTTGTTCGCCCTCGGTGAAGGGAACACGCGGATCGTTCCTGCCGGATATGACAAAAAGCGGCGTTTTGATCTTGTCGATCTTTCGGATCGGCGAAATGCGGCGGAGGAAATCAATGTCACGGTCGAGGCGTCCATATTCGACCTCACGCTGGCGACGGCGATAGCCGGACGTATTTTGCAAGAAAGTTTCCCAATTGGTGATCGCGACCGTGCCGACCGCGGCGGCCCACAGATCAGGATAAAGCGTGATCGCGGCCATCGTCATATATCCGCCATAGCTGCCGCCGACCACGGCAATGCGTTTCGGGTCGGCTCCGCCCTTTGTCTTTAGCCATGCGACACTTGCAGCCAAATCTTTAACCGAATCTTCGCGTTTTTCGACGTCGTCAAGATGCGTAAACGTCTTGCCATAACCCGTCGAGCCACGAACATTGAGAGCGAGAATCGCGTAACCGCGCGAAAGATAATACTGATAAAGCGGATTAAATCCGGGCCGCTCCTGACCTTCCGGACCACCGTGAACGGAAACAATTACTTTTAGCAGAGACGGCTTAACCGTCGATCGTCGAATACCGCTTGGTTGATCCGTCCGAAGATTGGGATTGTAATACCAAGCCGGAATCTCACGCCCATCAAAGGAACTGTATTTTATCAACTGGGGCTCAATGAATGTCGATTGTGGTATCTCCGCCCGGTCGCTCTGCGTGACTTGCATTAATTTCTTCGATTCTAGATCGTAAACCCAGATATCGCCGTTATTCTTAGCTGACGAAAATGAGAACGCGAGTTTTGAGTGGTTTATGTCGATGTTGAGGCCGCTGACGATGCCTTGGGCGGGCAGCTTGATCTGCTCAGCGGTTTTGGCGGCGACGGTGATGAGCGGCTTGCCGTTGGTCTCAAATTTACGCAAGTACAGCTCTGAGAAGCCTTCGCGGTTGACCGTGTAAGCCATTTTGCCGCCGGTCTCGGCCACCTCGACATCGCCAACGTCCCATTTCGGGTCGTCAATGATCGTCGTCGCCATATTCTTTGCCGACCAGTCGTCCCCGGCGGCATTCTTCTGTCTTAGTTGGGCAAGTCCGATGAATTCCCGATTGTCATTATGCGTGTAGAAAATACCGTCCGCCGTAAAATGGACATTCCCAAATTCCGCCGAGCCGACGTGCGGTGTCAGCAGCGTCGCGGCCTTCGTTTCGGCATCGATCAGGTAAAGATCGTTATCGAGCCCGAGTTCAGTGCCGCTACGCGAGATAATAAATTTTTTACCACTATCGTCGACCGCCGCGATGCTGTTGCTCCCGTCCTGCTGAAATAGCAGTTTTTCCTCACCACTCGTGAGGTTGGTCGAGTAAATGTCGAAATAGTTTCGGTTGCGTTTATTTGAGGAGTAATAGATGCGGTCGACAGTTCTCGAAACAACGCCGAAATTGTGCCTGACGGTCGGATCATTCGTCAGAGCTTTGACGCCGGTGCCGTCGGGCTTCATCCAATAAAATTGGGTGTTCTCGTCGCCGCCTTTCGCCTTGCCAAATATCATCCCGCTGCCGTCCTGCAGCCACCGCACAAAGCTAATATTGTCGTCATAATTGGTGAGTTGACGCGGCTTACCGTCCGGCAAGAGCATTGCCCATACCTGCGTCGTGCCCGTCGCATTCGTCAGATATGCGACCTCCCGTCCGTCCGGCGACAAAGACGGCGAACTTGCCGATTTTATATTCAAATACTGCTGGATCGTGTAATTCTGGCCAAAAGCGGATAGTGCAAAAACGACGACAAGAAGGAGTGAAGCAGGTAGCAGTTTCATAGTTGGATCTCCAAACGAAAAATGGATAACGGGAACGCCCATTATCCATCAAAATCGTCTCAGTTTACAATCAGATCAAAACGTCAGCTTCTCGTTTTCGCCATAGTCAGCTTCTTGGCCGGTCGCTAAAGCTTTGACAAACCCGACGAGTTGAACGATCTTGCTCGACGGAGCATCCCAATATTCCGCTTGTTCGACCGACACCTTGAGCAAACAAAGATGGGGATCGTCGAGACCTTCCGGAAACCACGCTTTCAGTATCGGGCTCCACAGCTCCTCGATCTTTGTGCGATCTTTGACCATTTCAGCACTGCCCGAGACTGAGACATAACAGTTGTCATCCGGTTTTGAATAGGCAACGTTTACACGATCGTCGGCATTGATCTCGTCCATCTTGTGTGTGTTATCACTCGTGAAAAACCACAGGTCGCCGTCAAATTCGAACTGCTGCGTCGACATCGGCCGACTCCGCAAATACCCGCCATCGAGCGTCGTCAACATACAAAAATCAATACCCTCGACCAGATCCTTGAGTTTCTTGATCGCTTCGTCCCTGTTCTCTGCCATAAAATTTATCCACGCCTCCTGAAGTTTTCAATTCTAGGTTAGCGGATATTCCTCGATGAGAATGTAAGGTATCGCACTTTAAAAGTATTTCTATGCGTAATCTTCTCTAAAAGGTGATCGATAAAGGTTGTTTTCCCAGTCTGGCCAGACCGCCTTAACTCCGTCCACCAACCACTTTCCTGCTATAGTCGTCGAATCTTCGTGTGAAGAATAAATCACCCAGTCATACTTTTCAGATGTCCAATACCCCTCAAGGCCAGTGTAGCCAATCTCTAGATCGCTGGTCATCACCGTTTCACCGGATCCGCCTTCCCGAAGTTCAATTACATGGGTAATCCCACGGCTGTCAAGTATTTCTTGGATGCGAAGATCGCCCACATATTCATCAAAGAATGGAGTATAGAAGGCTACAATATCATCGTGGCCGGGATCGACTTTACGGAGTGGGTGCCAGTATGTTCCGTCTACATCCCAGCCTACGCAGAGATTTACCCATGCGTCCTCGCACCTCTCTTTACTTAGCGGAACAGCGGGAGAAAAAGTGGATTCTTCCCACGTCTTAAGATTTATTTCCCTGTCGGTCTGGCTCATAATTCTTCCTGACGCTATGACGTGTGATCCATCGTGATCCGCCAGCCTTCTTTTAGTTTACGAAATGTGAGGGTGAATTTTCCTTTTGGATTGTCCTTTTCGCGGGTCAATTCCCAGCTTCCAAGCACGATAACGGCGTCTTTTGAAAGGATGAAGAATTCGAGATCAGAGAATTTCAGCACGCCCATCTTTTCTCGTGAGTCGTAGCCTTTTTTGTACCTGTCGAGCGTCGGTTGCCAGCCGCGGGTGACGTTCGTGCCGGAGATGAAAGTGAGTTTATCCGACTTCCAATATCCGTCCATGAATCCGTCGATGTCGCCTTTATTCCAGGCGACCGACTGGTCGTCCATGACCTTTCGAATCGCAGTTGTATCTTTGGTGGATTGCCCTGATACAAAAACCGTCAGGGATATGAGCAGAATTGTTGCGAAAGTGATTTTTTCCATGTGATTTCTCATCTTTTGGTGTTGAAAGAATAAGGACCTAGTACCTTTTTACTCTGCGAAGGCTATCAAGAAAGGCTAAATATAATACAATTTCGGAGATGAAGCCAAAGTCAATTAGTCGGAGGAGAATATTATCATCGATGCTGGTCGCACCTGCCGCGTTGTTTCTCGCTTCCGCGGGCTGCAACCGATCGAAGGTGCCAACTTTAGCCATTGATTCCGATCTGACGCGACTGGATCTCAGCGAGGCCTCGGCAGCTCTAAAACGTCGTGAGATATCTCCGGTTGACCTCACGATGGCGTGCCTCGCACGGATCGATCGACTGGATCGAAGGCTAAATTCGTTTATCACGGTCACGGCGGATGTCGCCCTTGCCCAAGCCCGAGAGGCCGAAAGGCTTTTAGCTGCCGGCACTTGGCTCGGCCCTCTTCACGGAATACCGATCGCCATCAAAGACAACATAGATACGGCGGGGATTCTTACAACTGCAGCGAGTGGCGTGTTTGCGAACCGCATACCTAGCGAGGACGCTGAAGTAATTCGGCGGCTGAAGGCGGCGGGGGCAATAATACTAGGCAAATTAAATATGCACGAGTTTGCGCTAGGCACAACGTCGGCGATCAGCCATTTTGGGCCTGTCCACAATCCGTGGGACTTTGAGCGGGTGGCCGGCGGGTCGTCGGGCGGATCGGCGGCGGCCGTCGCCGCTGGCCTTTGTTTTGGAGCCGTCGGGACCGATACGGGTGGATCGGTCAGGATTCCTGCGTCATCCTGCGGGATTGTTGGCCTAAAGCCCACTTTCGGAGTGGTTAGCACGAAAGGAACGATTCCGATATCTAACTCATTCGACCACGTTGGTCCGATGTGTCGGACGGTCGTCGATGCGGCACTTATGTTTTCGGTGATGACGGATAATCCGGTCGCTAAGGAATTCGACCCAACAGTTCTCCCTAACGTGGCTGGTTTTCGGGTCGGGATCGTGAAGGCGACAAGCGATATCTGCGATTCGCCGATCGAGATTGAGGTGCAGACCGCGTTTGATGCAGCGGTCGATATTATTCGATCACTTGGAGTCGAAACGCGGGAATGTGTTCTGCCCGCACCCGATTT
>JAYSZT010000304.1:0-2946 GCA_043737915.1 Acidobacteriota bacterium | reverse complement strand
TACGGTCGGCGACCGGAGGGCTGCGGTCGCGTTGTTTTTGGCTAGGGTCGGCTTACGGTGGGCGGCGGTCGCGTTGTTTTTAACTGCGGTCGGCTTATGACGGACAGGGGTCGGTTTGGTGAGAGCAAATAACGGTTGACATGGGGCAAAAAAAGCGTTTATTACCTTTCCGTTCTAACTTCAACCATCACAGTAGGACAATTTTTTATGGCAGATTGGTATCCCAATAATCCATAATCAGTTGTCGGTAGTCAGTAGTCAGTTGTGAGTAGTCAGAAAAATATCGTTGACAGTACCCGAATGTGGGATACTGTCAACGACACTGCGACGCCGTAGAACCTGTGAAAATTAACTGGGACAACCTTCTTCAACGGATAAAGAGAGAGCCGCTTAAGCATCTTGGCGGTCTTTCGCCGAGATTGCTTCACTCTTATTTCGAAGGTTACTCGCAAGCTTTGACTTTTCACGGCCAGCCGGTAATCGCGGGTAATGTAGGTCTTAAGGAATTCAATCGTTGGTTCATGGCAAATGCGTACTCAGGGCCTCAAGGATGGGCGAGTTACTGCGTGTTGCTTACGGATACGGAAGAGCAAGCGCTTGAACTCTTTTATGAATTTCGAAGTATTGCTAAGAAAGCTAAGTGGAAAGACGATGACTCTTTCCCACCAATTGCCCTCGACGTGCAAATGTCTGTGCTTGACCTAATCAGGTCTGATGCGATTAGACAACGGCCGGCGATGTATTTTGGTAATAGCGGCTGGTTAAGCGGAATCTGGGCCATGTGGAGCGGATATGTTTGGGCTGAGAGTGATCTCGGTATCGGCACGTCAATTGATCGTGAAATGTTTGTTGGGTTTAAGGATTGGTTACGCAAGCGCTTCGAATTCGCTCAGGAGGCTAATTTTGGGAAGCTTTTTGAGTTCCTCGCCCTTAATGTAAAGGAGAATGCGTTAGAGAATTTTTTCGATCATCTTGATCTATTTTTGGAAGGTGCTCCACCCGATGCACGGACGAAGCGATTCCTAGGCTTTTTGGATGAAGCCGTAGCGTCGGTGTTAAAAGATCATGGACGACAGAAGAACTAAATCACTACGCGAGCGGAAGGACGACTGACCACCGCTCACATCCACGTCACGCTGCAGCCTCGGGCTTTTGATTTCGATTCCAGCCGTCATGGCTTGGAGATGGTATGATTGTAGCAGACGGTTATGAAGAAAGTTGGATTTGTCAGTCTTGGGTGTCCGAAGAATCTTGTTGATAGCGAGGTTATGATGGGGCAGCTTGCCGCTTCGGGGTATGAGATCACGAATGACGCCGGTGAGGCGGATACGGTGGTCGTGAATACGTGTGGGTTTATCGAGTCGGCGAAGCAGGAATCGGTCGATGCGATACTGGAGGCGATGCGTTGGAAGACCGAGGGCAAGGCGAACCGCGTGATCGTCGCCGGCTGTCTGGTCGAGCGTCACCGCGACGACCTGATGAAAGAACTGCCCGACGTCGATGCCTTTATCGGTACGTCGCAGGTCATGGATATACTCAAGGCGGCGGACGAGACTTTTGACGCGGCGGAGCTGACCATTTCGCCGATCGGCAACAAATCGGCGACATACCTTTACGACGAATACACCCCGCGAATGCGTGCGACCGATTCGCATACAGCATTTATCAAGATCGCCGAAGGGTGCGACAGGCCTTGTGCGTTTTGTTCGATACCGGGAATGCGAGGTTCGTTTAGATCACGGCGGTTTGGTTCGATCATCGAGGAAGCGAGACACCTCGCGGCGGACGGCGTTAAGGAACTCGTGCTGATCGCGCAGGATTCGTCCCGCTACGGCGAAGACCTCGGCGAGGTGGACGCACTCGCGGCCCTCATTCGTGCCCTCGGCGAGATCGACGGCGTCGAATGGATCCGACCGATGTACGCTTTTCCTACGCACATATCGGACGCGTTCCTGTCCGCCATCCGCGAAACAGATAAAGCCGTAAAGTATTTGGACATGCCTTTGCAGCACGCTTCGCGGAATGTGTTGAAGCTGATGAAACGCGGCGGTACGCGTGATTCGCTGGAAAGATTGATCGGTAGAGTTCGCGCCGCTGTGCCGGGAATCGCGATCAGGACGACGTTTATCACCGGCTTTCCCGGCGAGACGGAGGAAGACTTTGAGGAACTGATAAAGTTTGTGCAGAACTGCCGTTTTGATAACGTCGGCGTGTTCACTTACTCCGACGAAGAAGGAACCGCCGCCTACGACCTGGCGAACAAGGTCGATCCAAAGGTCGCCAAACAGCGCCGCAATCGCCTGATGAAAGAGCAGGCCAAGATCAGCAAACAGCTAAACAAAGCCAAGATCGGCAACACATACCGCGTCCTGTTCGAAGGCCTCTCGCAGGAATCCGACCTCCTATTCCAAGGCCGCCTCGAAGGGCAGGCACAGGAGATCGACGGTTATATTTTGATCAATGACATGCCCGAAGACCTCGACCCCCAGATCGGCGAGATCTACAACGTCCAGATCACCGAGGCCCACAACTACGACCTTGTAGGCACGATCTTGGGATGAACGATTTGTTTCGGCTAAATAACCCGAATCACTATTTTTACCAGTGTTCCGATTCCAAAGGCCAGTAACGCCATCGCTGCGCAGAAATACACGAGACGCATATTGCCGCGGGCAAAAATTAGATGATGCAGTCCCATCGCGATCACGCCGATACCCGCCGAACCAATTGCCGCACCTAGTGCGATTCCGACGATCGGCAGCTCGTTAGGCTTGAACAAAAAGAGTCCCGCGATCTCAATACCGGCGGCGGCCAATATTCCGCCCAGAAAAATAAGCGGCAATCCCGCAATCAACTTAAAGTCGCGATCGCTCCAGAGCGGGCGTCCGCATTTCAGACATTTGTGGATCATTTCGAACGTCTCGAAAGAGCAGTTCGGATTGTGAC
>JAYSZT010000303.1:0-15060 GCA_043737915.1 Acidobacteriota bacterium | reverse complement strand
CGACCAATAGATGATCCGGCGCGAGAGCAAAGATTCGAGACCTATTGCGGTTTTTTATGCTGCAATAGGTCTCTTCCTTTTTGCAGCCACGGCAATAGGAGAATCTATGAGATCTTTTCTCAAAACAGGACTCTACGAGTATCAAAAACAGAAGCAAGCCGATTACGAATTTGGGGACCATACGAGGCGGATCAAGCAGATCTTCGATCTCGGACTGCCCGAACGGGCTTCTCTAGCACTGACGATTCTTACACCTCTCATATCGATCGCGTGGACGGATGGCAAGGTTGGGCGCAGCGAACAAGACGCAGTTATCAAGGCTGCCGATGAATACGGCATACTCGAAGACGAAGACGTCTACCTGACGTTGATGGAACGTCTCACGTCGCGGCCGCATGCTGAATCGATACAAGAAATGTGGACTGAACTTGCAGCACATTGCGAAAACCTTGACGTAGCCAACTGTACCGCATTTGCATCGCACCTTTATCAACAAACGAGATATGTCGGTGAACTGAGCGAAGAATACACCTTCGGTTTTTGGCGTGCCTATCGAGCAGGAGTAGGTGAAAAAGACAATCTGGCTGATACCGGGCGGAGACTTTCGGTAATGACTCAGAAAGAGTCGGACCAATTCGCTCCCGAAGAATTAAGACGAGTCGTTCCGCTTGTTGAGGTTGCTTGGGCTGACGGTAGAATATCTGAGCTCGAACGGCAGATGATCTTTGACTCGCTTGTTGGCATGAACATTGCTAACTCTGAGGAAAATCTGAGGGCTCTCGCCGCTTGGCTTGACCTGAGGCCCGACGATTCTTTTTTCGCTCAAGCACTTCACGAGCTACGGGAAGAAATCGATTCGGCAGGCCCTAACGTCGGAACGGAACAAAAATACGACATTATTTCACGTTGTACTTTGGTCGCTGAAGCATCCGGGGACGAGATCGAATCTCAGGGAAGCAGACTCCGAATCTGTTATGAAGAGATCGAGACCGTCAAGCAGATCGCCAGAATTTTGAACGGAGCGATGTCCAGAAGCAATAAATAGTTAGATTTTCCAAAGCATCTTTTTTCAGGAGTAGGTCTTATCCGAAAATCCATCGGGGCCCAACAGTTACTCCGATCGGCGATAATGAAATACCGTGATCCCGTATTTGCTACCGGACCCGGGAAAAAATATGAAAGATAATTCATTTGATTTTGACGATGACATAATTGAGGACGAAGTGCCTCCAAAGCGGCGAGTTCTGCCCGAGAAAGGTGATTCCGGCATCAAGATCTCGAAATGGCTGTTGGTTGTTCCGGCAATTGCGGCAATTGTATTTTCGTGGGTCTTGTTCGCCCGTTTCTACACTGATTATTTATGGTTTTCGAGTGTTGGGTTTGCTGGTATTTTCTCGACGATATGGACAACCACAGCAATCGTTGGGCTGATAATAGGTGTCGGAGTCAGCACATTGACTTGGATCAATCTGCGCACGGCATCGGCTTTTGCCGGACCTCCGCACCTTTTACAAATGGAAGGTGCGTCTGCCGCACTACCAATTATCAAACGCGTCCCGATCCTGTTAGCAGTTTTCGCCGGGGTGATTGCCGGGCTGAATGCTGTCGGCTCTTGGGAAATGATATTGCGATTCTTCTATCAGGTTCCATTCGGCACGATTGACCCGCTTTTCGGGCGCGACGTGGCATTTTATGTTTTCACGTTGCCGGCTCTCGATTGGATCTCAAGTCTGTTCCTGACGCTGCTTGCGTTCAACCTTTTCGTTACTGGCTTATTGTATCTCGCAAGTTCAAGTTTCAAATTTGACCGAGAGAAACAGAAATTAAGTAATTTCAAATTTCCGCATGCTGGACGGAATCACTTGCTAAGTCTCGCCGCAGTTATCTTTCTGCTTATAGCCGCGAAGACTTACCTAGCGATCGCACACCTCCCGATCACTTTGGAAACCGGTTTTTTCGGCGCTAACTACGCAGACGTTAACGCGACACTGCCGATGCTTTGGTTGCAGATCGCAGCTGCTGTTGTGGCCGCGCTTCTCACCGCTATCTGTGCTTTCAGCCAAAAAAATCGTCTGTTCGTCGCGGGCACCGCACTGTTTATTTTAGTTGCGATCTCAGGTTCGATATATACATCGCTCGTGCAAAGATTTTCGGTCGCGCCGAATGAACTGGCTAAGGAAACGCCGTACATCAAAAGCAATATCGACGCGACGCGAACGGCTTTCGGCGTGAACAACGTCGAGGAACGTGAGTTATCCGGCGCGATGGCGATTACAGCCGCCGACGTCAAGGAAAACCGTCGCACGATCGACAACGTCCGCCTCTGGGATCAACAGCCTCTGCTTGACACCTTTGGGCAGATTCAAGAGATTCGGACCTATTACGAGTTCAAATCGGTCGACAACGATCGTTATCGAATTAACGGCGAAATGCAACAAGTGATGATCTCGCCCCGCGAATTAAACGCCGAAAGTTTGCCGAACCGGAACTGGATCAATGAATACCTAACATTTACTCACGGTTACGGTGCCACGGTGGGACCGGTAAATAAGGTGACGTCCGAGGGATTGCCCGAACTCTACGTCAAAAATCTACCGCCGGAAACGACTGTCCCGGAACTGAAGATCGAACGACCGGAGATCTATTTCGGCGAGGTCTCGAACGACCGCGTCTACGTAAACACCAAAACTGAGGAGTTCAATTATCCGGCCGGTGAGGAAAATGTTTTTCGTAACCATTCTGGCGCCAACGGCATGCCGCTCGGCTCACTGTTTGACCAACTGCTGTTTGCGTCTAGCTTTTCTGATCTAAAACTCTTGCTATCACAGGACTTCACTCCGGAAACAAAGGTTTTAGCAGTTCGTAATATCAACGATCGGCTGAAAAAAGTTGCCCCATATCTGCGATTCGACAGCGATCCGTATATGGTCATCAACGAGGGGAAGCTTATCTGGATCGCCGACGCTTACACGACGACGAATCGTTACCCGTATTCGCAACCAACCGACGGCATCAACTATATTCGCAACTCTGTTAAGGCGACGGTTGACGCCTACGACGGCACGGTAACTTTATACATTGCCGACGAAAGCGATCCGATCATTCAGACTTACGCCAGAATCTTTCCGAACACGTTAAGACCTCTCGCAGAAATGCCGCAAAGTCTGCGAGCACATTTGCGCTACCCCGAAGATCAGTTCAATCTGCAGGCTCGCGTCTTTGCGACTTATCAGATGAACGAGCCGCAGGAGTTTTATAACAAGGAGGACCAATGGACGATCGCCCAGATTCCCGGTGCAAGCGAAAAAGAAGAGTCGAGGACAATGGATCCGTACTACACGATCATGAAACTACCGAACGAGCAGAAAGAAGAATTCATTTTGATGCTTCCCTTCACGCCGCAGCGAAAGGACAACCTCGCCGCGTGGATGGTCGCCCGTTCGGACGGCGACAATTACGGCAAACTCGCGGCATATCGATTCCCGAAACAACAGCTGGTCTTCGGGCCGAAGCAGATCGTCGCCCGCATCAATCAGGATCCGGAGATCTCCAGACAGCTAACGCTATGGAATCAACGCGGCTCGCGCGTGATCTTCGGCACGCTAATGGTAATTCCGATCAAGGAATCTCTCGTTTATGTCCAACCGCTTTATCTGCGGGCTGAGTCGGGCAAGATCCCGGAACTCCGCCGGGTTATCGTCGCGAGCGACAACCGGATCGCGATGGAAGAATCGCTCGACAAGAGCCTTGACCGGCTATTCGGCGAAACTTCTGAAAAGCCGTCAACCGCCGAGAAGCCAGTTGTGCCGACGGGTTCTGGGACAACTCCGATTGATTCAAGTGGACTCGTCGAGCAGGCGAAGCAGCATTACCAAAAAGCCATAGAAGCTCAACGTGCCGGAGACTGGGCAAGATACGGCGAGGAAGTGAAACGCCTCGGCGAAACGCTTGAGAAACTTGGGGAGAAGAAATAAGAGATCGTCTATATCTTCACGAAGCTCCGGAAATTATGATGTTGCGAAGTTTACCGTTTGTTATTGCAGTCTGTTTCGCGTTGTCCGCCGTCTCTTTCAGTCAAACGGGATTCGAAACCGATTTTCAATTGTGGAATGAGACTCATTTTATCGTGCCTCTGACCAAAAAGAAGGATTTGAGTTTTATTTTGATAACGTCCGGTCGATTAGGGAACAATGGCAAAACGGCTACCGAGGGCAGGCTCGGCGGCATGATATCAAAGAAGGTAAACGACTACGTAAGCGTCGGTGCTGGGTATCAATACCGATATTCAAATTCGACATTTAAGCAAAGTCGTTACGAGGGCCGCTACATCGGATGGGTTACGTTTACGGTGCCGTTGATCAAAAAACTAACGCTCGTCAACCGGAATCAAGTCCAGTACGAGGACCGCTTTTCGCGTCCGAATGCAACTGTGATCCGCAATCGTTTATGGCTAAAACGTGAAGTAACCCTCGGAAAAAGGAAGGTCGAAGCATTTGTGTCGTTTGAACCGTTTTACGACACTCGTATCAAAGGACTTGCCAGATACCGTACTCAAGTTGGGATTTCGAACAAGTTTAACAAAAAGTTTTCTGGGGATCTTTTTTACGTCCGCCAGGATGAAACGGGAGCCCGGACTCGTCCGGGAACTCTCAATGGAATAGGAACAAATTTTCGAGTTAATTTCTAAAATATAAACAAAGGAAAATAGAAAATGAAAATGTATATCGTAAAAACCGTAAAAGGTTTTGTCTTGGGAATGGTTATGGTTCTCGCTCTGACCGCGGTCAGCTTCGCTCAGGAAGTTGTTTACGGTCACAAAACGACCAACTTCAATATCACTGAAGAAATGGTCATAAACGCTCAAAAAGCATGGGCTGAAGCGCTATTGAAAATTAGTAAAACGCATGCCGAAGGCGGCGACTACAAAAAGGTCGCCTCCGACGTGATCGACGGCGGCTACAACTTTCAAAATGGAATCGTGCTTTTTAAGCCTACTCTAACTAACGGCGATCAGACTTTCCGCCTTAATAAAGAAGGTGCCTTGTCATACTTTGTCGGCGGAAATTCAAAGTATAAAAACGACACTGGATTCGCGCTAAAAGGTTGGACAAAGTACATCACCAAAAATAGCGGAATTATCCTAAATGGCAGCACCGCGATATCGATGGGTAACATTTATCTTTACGATAAAGCCGGAAATGAAACCGTTGTAGATAAAACCTGGGGATTCAAAATGAACGAATTTGGTGAGCTAAAAATTATTCTGCACCATTCGTCGCTGCCGTATAAGCCGGCCAAATAGCCTTCGATAAACAATTAAGAACCATTCGCAGTTTTTATCCGAGCGATCGATTCGGCGAAAGGTTCTTTTCTTTTTTTTCAACAATTGAACTTTTGCAAGTTCCGCAGATCCTGATTGTAGCGACATCGCTGGAGCGATAGGTCAAAACGGCGGTTAGCCGTGATTATTTTACTCAGAGAAGAGAGGTTTTTTAACAATGACGTTATTTCCGTTCGCTGAATACTGGTGGTTTTATGGGCTATTTCTTGCCTTCGTCGGCGTGATCTTAGCCCTAGATCTGGGTGTGTTTCACAAAAAAGAGCACGCTGTTTCCTTCAAAGAGGCGACGATCTGGAGCATAGTTTTCGTCATTTTGGCGCTAGTTTTTAATTACGCCTTCTACCAATATTCAGCCGCAAAGTTTGGCGACGCCATTGGCTGGAATCTCGCCATGGAGTTCCTGACCGGTTACGTAATCGAAAAATCCCTCTCCGTCGACAATATTTTCGTCTTCGTAATGGTATTCAGCTACTTTGCGATCCCGGCGAAGTATCAGCACAGAGTCTTATTCTTCGGCATCCTCGGGGCGTTACTTTTCCGTGCCGTGTTTATCGGCTTTGGCTCTGTGCTGATGCAATTTCACTGGGTGATCTACCTTTTCGGCGGTTTTCTGATCATCACGGGAATCAAGATGGTATTCAGCTCCGAGCACGAGATCGAGCCGGAAAAAAACCTACTCGTCCGTCTGCTGAAGAAGTTCATGCCCGTTTCCAACGAACTCGACGGCAAAAAGTTCTTCACCAAGATCAACGGAGTCCGTCACGCCACGCCGCTGTTCGTTGCACTGATCTTCCTCGAATTCACCGACGTGATCTTCGCCGTCGACAGCGTCCCCGCGATTTTCGCCATTACCAAAGAGCCGCTGATCGTCTTCACGTCGAACATCTTCGCCATCCTCGGCCTCCGGGCCATGTACTTCCTGCTCGCCGGAGCCGTCGATAAATTCCACCTCCTAAAATACGGCCTCGCCATCGTCCTCGTCTTCGTCGGCCTAAAAATGGTCTGGCTCAACGACGCCTTCGGCGGCAAATTCCCCATCACCTACTCCCTCGCCTTCATCATGGGAACGATCATCCTCTCGATCGTCGTTTCTCTAATGTTCCCGAAGCCCAAAGGCATCACTTCCGCAGACGAATAGTTCTGATTTTGTAGATCTAAAAGGAGATTTTTATGAATAACACCAATTATTTTGCCGGTAAAAACTCGCCTGACGACCTGTCGGACGAGGATACGTCTCTGCTCTTCCTGATCCCGCTCGTGCAGATGGCGTGGGCCCACGGAGCCGTTTCGCCTCGCGAAAAGCAAGTCATATTCGACGCCGCCCGCGAAGAAGGCATTGACCACCGGAGCTTGCTAAACGACACGATCGACAACTGGCTCGTCTACCAACCAAACCGTCAATTCTACGACGAATGTCTGTTTTTGATACAAACCAAGCTCCAATCATTGACGGTCAAAGAGCGTACCCAAAAACGCAACGGACTCCTGACCCGATGCAAAACCGTCGCCGCCTCCGCCGGAGACCGCTCCCCACTCGACACAAACCACCGCATCAGCCCCGAGGAAGAAGAACTATTGGCAGATCTCGAGGCAAGATTATAGGCCGATTCTGGCCTCGGGCTGAAACATTCACATCACGACTCCGCTAATTTTTCTCATATGGAAACGAACAACCGTGAGACTTAATTAACATTTTTCTTATACCGTGATAAGCTTTACGAATAGTTACCAAAAACGAGTCTTAACTACTCGTTTTTTCCTTTTAAGGAGCCAATTTTTTATCACTTTTAATAAAGAGATCTATTTATGATGAACCTGAATATTCCGTCGAATGTTACTAACGAAGATCTGATCCGTTGGGTCACCGATGCCGTCGAGCTGTGTAAGCCAGACAGTGTGCATTGGTGCGACGGTTCGCAAGCTGAGTACGATAAAATGTGTGCCGAAATGGTCGCCTCAGGCACTTTTATCAAGCTAAATCAAGAGAAACGGCCAAACTCCTTTCTCGCCCGTTCGCACCCGTCCGACGTCGCCCGGGTCGAGGATCGCACTTATATATGTTCGTTCGCCAAAGGCGATGCCGGCCCGACCAACAATTGGATGGCCCCGGTCGAAATGAAGGCGATTCTCAAGAAGAAATTCGACGGCTGTATGAAAGGCCGAACGATGTACGTCGTCCCGTTTTGTATGGGGCCGATCGGTTCGCCGATCTCGCAATTCGGCGTCCAGGTGACCGATTCGGCTTACGCCGCGGTCAATATGAAGATCATGACCCGCATGGGCACCAAGGCTCTCGACGCTCTCGCCGACGGTGAATTCACCCGCTGTCTGCACTCGGTCGGAATGCCGCTCGCCGACGGTCAGGCCGATGTTTCGTGGCCTTGCTCGCCCGATCCAAAAGATAAGTATATCGTGCATTTTCCTGAGGAAAACTCAATCGTTAGCTACGGTTCCGGTTACGGCGGCAACGCTCTCTTAGGCAAGAAATGCCTCGCCCTGCGTATCGCCTCGAACCTCGGCCGAGCCCAGGGTTGGCTCGCAGAACACATGCTCATAGTCGGCGTAAAATCCCCGGACGGCCGCAAAGATTATGTCTGCGCCGCCTTCCCGTCCGCTTGCGGCAAAACCAATTTCGCGATGCTCATTCCGCCTAAGGAATTCATCGAAGAAGGCTGGGAGATCACCACCGTTGGAGATGATATATCGTGGATCAAGCCCGACGAAAATGGCAAACTTCACGCGATAAACCCCGAAAATGGCTTCTTCGGCGTGGCTCCGGGCACCAATTACTCGACCAACCCGAACGCAATGCTCTCGATCAAGGAGAACACGATCTTTACAAACGTGGCATTGACCGATGACGGTGACGTTTGGTGGGAAGGTATCGACGGCGATGCTCCGGCCCATGCGATCGACTGGCAAGGAAACGACTGGACTCCTGCGAGCGAAGGTAAGGCGGCTCACGCAAACTCTCGTTTTACTGCACCTCTGAGTCAGTGTCCGGTCGCTGACGATCGCTACGATGATCCCAAAGGCGTTCCCGTGTCGGCCTTCATCTTTGGCGGTCGCCGAAACAGCGTCGTGCCGCTTATCCAACAATCGTTTAACTGGGCATTCGGCGTTTACATGGCCGCGACAATGGGGTCCGAGATGACCGCAGCCGCTTTCGGAAACATCGGTGAGGTTCGTCGGGATCCATTCGCGATGCTGCCATTCGCCGGTTATCACATGGGCGACTATTTTTCGCACTGGCTCGATTTCGGCCGCCAGATCCCGGAACCGCCGCGTATTTTCTCGGTCAATTGGTTCCTGAAGGATAAGGAAGGAAAATTCGCGTGGCCCGGATACGGCGAGAATATGCGGGTTCTGAAATGGGTCGTCGAACGTGCCCGCGGCAAGTCGATAGGCGTCGAAACGCCGCTCGGGTGGATGCCAAGGTACTCAGACCTGGACTGGCGAGGACTTGATTTCACCGAAGAGCAGTTTGACGCTGTCATGAATATCGATCGTGACCTCTGGCTGAAAGAGATCGCGATGCACGACGATTTATTCTTTAAGCTGTACGACCGCCTACCGAAGGAGATGACCTTCATGCGGGAACTCCTGGTTTCCAACCTCTGGCGTTCACCCGAATTAGGCCTTGCCGCATCTCGCTTAGAGCCTGAAGAAGCCGTGAAAGCGGTGAGCAAATAGAGCTAGAAGAATAATACGAATCCGATAAAAGGTGATCCAAAAACTGGGTCACCTTTTATCTTTGCGATACAATGTAGTTATCGTAAAGTGGTGGTTCAAACGGCTCAAAGTGGAATTAAATTGCACCTAAATTGCATCATTGTGTTGTAAGGCAGCAGATTCGGTAAGAACAAGGAGAAACTCAAAATGGTAAAGAAAGGAATATTTGTAAAATTGGTAGCTAAACCCGGTAAGGAAGCCGATGTCGAGGCATTCTTAAACAGCGGACTTGCTCTGGTGAATGAGGAACCATTAACCGTAACGTGGTAAGCCGTAAAATTTAGCGAGAATACGTTTGGTATCTTCGACACCTTTGAAGGCGACGAAGGTCGTGACGCCCATCTGACCGGCAAAGTCGCCGAGGCTCTTATGGCCAACGCCGCGGAACTTCTCGCCGAGATGCCGAATATCGAAAGGACCGATATTATTGCGGTAAAATAAGGGAATAGGTGTTGACGGTTTTCAGGCGGCCTCAGCAGGTCGCCTTTTCATTTTAAACCTACCAAATGCTATACTGTCGCAACTTTAATACGACAAAGGAGATCACCTAATGGATAGTTTTTTGGGCAGATATTCGTCTTACGTTTACGCCATCCTTCGGATTGTTACCGGTTTTATGTTTATGCTTCACGGCACCCAGAAGCTTTTCGCGTGGCCACCGTCTGAACGTGGCGGTTCGGCAGAAGGACTGATACTTGTCGCGGCTATTATCGAGCTTGTCGGCGGCTTATTGATAATGGTCGGTTTTTTTGCGGCCATTGCAGCCTTCATCTCTAGCGGAACTATGGCGGTGGCATATTTCATGGCTCACCAGCCAAAAGGTGCTCTTCCGATCATGAATGGCGGTGAGCTGGCAGTTATATATTGTTTCCTTCTTCTTTATATCGCATCGCGTGGCTCAGGCGTATGGAGCGTCGATTCGATCTTTCGCAAATCCGGCGGTTCGAGCGGCGGTTGATTTAAGCGAACTATTGTCAAAGATCAACATCTAACGTTGAGGTATAAAATGGAAGATTTCACTACCACATTTGGAAATTCGGTCGCTGACGCCGCTCCGGTCGAACGAGCGGCATTTATCCGCAAAACGTATCTGCTGCTGGCAGCCGCGATCCTTGCATTCATCCTTGTCGAAGCATTTCTCTTCGGCAGCGGCATTGCTCAGGCGATCGCATCTGTCGTTTTCGGAGCAGGCGGCGTCGGATGGCTTGCTGTGCTCGGCGGCTTCATGCTGATCTCGTGGCTCACCAATAAATGGGCCGTGTCGGAAACATCAACGGCGGTTCAGTACGCAGGGCTCGGCCTATTTGTGGTCGCTGAGGCGATCATTTTTATCCCGCTGTTGTACATCGCCATCTACGCATCAGGCGACCCGAGCGTCATCCTGAAAGCAGGCATTGTCACGCTTGGACTCTTTGCCGGGCTAACGTTGACCGTTTTACTTACGCGAACTGATTTCTCTTGGCTCGCGCCGATCCTGAGCATCGGCGGGTTTGCGGCCCTTGGATTTATTGTCGCGAGCGTGTTGTTCGGGTTCACCCTCGGCAATTTGTTCGCATTCCTAATGGTCGCGTTTGCAGGCACGGCGATTCTTTACAATACGTCGCAGGTCCTGCATAAATTCAACACGAAACAACACGTCGCCGCCGCTCTAACGCTGTTCGCGAGTGTTGCTCTGCTGTTCTGGTATATCCTGCGAATATTCAGTTCGCGTCGATAATTCAGTCTTAACAAATAGGAAAGGTCGAAGGCTTTTGGGCCTTCGATTTTTTTTGACTAGACGTCTTAAACTCTTTCAAAGATCAATCTTCCCGCAAACTCGATGGTTCGATCTCGACCGCCGTCAATTCGCCTTCGGAATCCTGCATTAGGATCTCGATGCGGCGTTCGGCATTGGTAAGGCGAGTGCGACAATCGCGGGAAAGCTTGATTCCCTTTTCGAAAAGCTCGAGGCTTTCTTCGAGCGGTAAATCGCCTTCTTCGAGGGTTCCGACAATGATCTCGAGTTCGGCAAGCGAAGCTTCAAAAGTCTTTTCCATATCTATTTCACCAATTCCTCGGCCTGTCTTAAAAGGTCGGCGATGTTTCCGACGCCGAGCTGCTCGCCTGCCGTGTTTAGGCCTTTGGTGGCGATCTCGATCATTTCTTGGCCAACCTTGCGGGCGATCTCGGTGGCGAGTTTGTCGTCTTTGACGCCAACGATCTGCCAACGCGTGCCCTTGCGTTTCATTTTTACTTCGAATGAATGTTCGGGCAGTTTACTCTTAACGGTCGCGAAATCACCTGCCACCTTGATATCAAGGTATCGATCTGCACCGACGACCATCGCCGCGAAAGGCACGTTGCCGAATTGCTCCGTCCTCTCACGTATCACCCGCGGCAACTCGGCTCTCGCCCGTTCCTTCACCGCCGGCAGCAGGGGAGTCGCGACTCGGGTCAGCCTCTCGACAATGCTCTGGGGAATACCCCGACCGTAAAGCTCCACGGCCTTACCGGTTATTTGCGGAACGAAATCGTCGACCACCGCGTCAATATCTATCAGTCCGGCGATGGCGTCTTTATCATCGCGTTTTGCGGCGTCGACGAGTAAAGCGAGCGAATACTGCGGCGTTTCGTAAAAGCTCCGCCAGTACAAATATCCGCCAAGAAAAGCGATGACCAACAGGCTTGCCAAACCCCCGACAATTATAAAGATCGGCTTTCGCGAGCGCCGATTTGTCTGGGAGCTAGCCGCGAACATCGGTTCCGAAGTTCTTCGTGCCGGCGGTTCGTTCAGATCAACCCTAAAACTTGACATCGTTAACCGTTCTTCACCACCATTCAAAACCACAGTCCCGTTCTATTTCGCCTCGCCGAGTGAATATTCGAACTCGTAAAGGTGTTTCGAGCCTTCGATAATGATCTTCATCTTGCCGGAAATGCCGGTCAGTTCACCGCTTCCCGAGTCTGGAACCACCTCGACGCTAAGGTCGAATTTCCCGCCCTGCATCGTACCGATGTGTTGCAGTATGAACGCTCCTTTCTTCCCGTTGAGCGTTCCTATGAAGCGTTCCATCGCGACGTAACCGCCCGAACCTTTAACGACTTCGGACTGATTTCCGAGCATCTGCCCCTTGCTGTTTCCGCTAAGATCACCGGCGAAATTTTTCACCATTCCCAAACGCCCGATAGCCGCGTCGCCGACTGCCTCTTCCGCCGCCATCGGCGTCATTTTTACTTCGAATGTGCCCTTCGCAATTTGAGTCATAACTTTCACTTTCGGTTTCTCTTTAACTGGAGCCTTGGATGTTTGCGAATTGGCGATCGTCCCCACACACAGCGTCAGACACATGACCAACCAGAATTTCTCCACCGCAACACTCATCTTCATTTTCAAATCCCATCCGTAAAAAACTCCGCGACCTCTGTGTCTTCCCACTGTGCACTCTGTGTTAAAAAAGATCGAAACTTACTTCTCCACAGACAAAACCTCTACGCCAAGTTTCCCACTTGCGAGGCGGATTTTCAATTTATCGCCCGGCTTTGATTCCCGGGCGTTTCGAATGATCTTGCCGTCATCCGTTTGCGTAAGCGAAAAGCCGCGATTCAGAACATTCAGCGGCGACAAAGCGTGCAGCTTTGCCATTTGGCGTTCGATGACCTCGCTTTTGGCGGTCAGGAACTGGCGTTCGGCGGTGAATTGCCGTTGGACCAAAGCCCCGAGCTTCGTCTCTCCGGCGGCGACCTTCGCCGTCAATGCTTTGGGCGTCAACCGCGATGCCATCTGCGAATAATTGCCGTATGCCGTGCCGTATTTCTCTGCAAAACTACTCCGCAAACGCTGGTTCAGGTCACGCACCTCGGTTCGCGTTTCGAGCATCAGGTACTCGAGCATCCGCGTCAACTGCACCTCGCGGGCACGCAGACCATTGACGATATCTTCCTCACGACCCGCGACGAGTTCAGCAGCGGCGGAAGGCGTCGCGGCACGAAGATCGGCGACAAGGTCGGAGATCGTGACGTCCGGCTCGTGCCCGACGGCGGAGATCACCGGAATTTCACTCGCTCGCAAGGCACGTGCAAGATTTTCGTCATTGAATGCCCACAGATCCTCGGCAGCACCGCCGCCTCGACCGACGATCAGCACGTCCATTCGATCTTGCAAAGGCAGCGTGAGATTAAACGCATTCGCCGTCTCCACCGCTCGCCTGATCTCATCGGCAGCGAGGTCGCCCTGGACGCGCGTCGGCAGCAACAAACTGCTGATCGAGGCCGCACGCCGCGAAAGAACGTGAATAATGTCGTGATAGGCGGCACCGTTCGGGCTGGTGATGATACCGATCTTTCGCGGGAAGAAAGGTATCGGCCGTTTCAAACTCGCGTCGAACAGCCCCTCGCGTTCGAGCTTCGAACGGATCTGTTCGAACGCTATCGCCAACGCCCCTTCACCCGAAGGCTGCATCGATGTTACGGTTAGCTGCGTCTCGCCGGTCGGGCCGTAGTGCGTTACCTTGCCGCGGACGCGTACGCTCATTCCGGTCTGCGGGCGAAAATTTATCCTCGCGGCCGTCGATTTCCAGCAAACGGTTTTCAGCTTCGCGTCGCCGTCCGACAAGGTCATGTACCAATGTCCCGAAGCCGCCGCCGTAAACCCGATCAGCTCGCCCTCGACCCAAACCGCCGCAAACCGTTTCTCCAGCTCCAAACGCACCGAGTTCGACAGCTCCGAAACCGACATCGGCCGCCGCTCTTGCTCGTCAACTAATATTTGTAATAGAGGTGGTTCCAAAACTATTCAATTTGAACACAGATTCTGGTCCATGTCAGTAGCCCACACGTAAGTAAGGGCGCTCTGCGGATCAATACAGCCGCCAGAATTTAATCCGAAACCTTCAGACAATTATCTGACGGTCGCTGCGCGTTCGCAGATTGGTTCTGCGCGTTTGCAGATTGGTTCTGCGCGTTCGCAGATTGTCTCTGGGCCTCTACAGACGGGGTCTGCGTTGTGACCTCCGCGACCTATGCTTACTGTAAAGCTTCGACCGAGTTCACGTTGGTAAACACATTCGGCCGTTTAGCTTTTATTTTTAGGCGGGGGGAGACGCCGGTGCCCTGGATTGTGTCGCCCGCCGAGCGGAAGGTGATGTTGTAGGCGGTGCGGAGTTGGAGGACGATGTCGGTGTAGGCGGTTTGGATCTGGCCGATCTGCGTGATCGGGTAATAGACGCCGCCGGAGACCTTGGCGAGGCGTTCGCCTTCGCCGGAGGACTTGGCGGAGAGTGCCATGTATTTCTGCCGCATGGGATCGATATCCGCCGTCTGCCCTTGCGCCGCGAGTGCGATCAGCCCCGACGGCACGTACAGCGGATAGATCAGAGCACCGCTTTCCTGGATCGAGCCGGTCAGCGAATCGAACGACAGGAAGGAACGATTGTCGTCGCCGTCCGTGAGAATGACGATCGCGGTGCGTTCACCCTTGAGCGGCCGCAGAGTGTCAGCGACGGTGTAAGCAAGAGCGTCGTAATACGCCGTCCCGCCGCCCGCGTCGAAGGTGTCGAGGCTCTCGGAAAGTTTGCCTTTGTCGGTGGTGAATTTGGAGAGCACCTTCACGTCGTCGTTGAAGATGATGATCGACACCTTGTCGCGTTTATCGACCGTCTCGACAAAGCTGCGTGCCGCTTTGCGGATAAAATTTACATAATTCTCAACGCTTCCCGAGACATCCAGCAGCAGCACAAGGTTAAACGGAGCCGTCGAAGCCTCGACCGACACGATCTCGCGAGCCTCTCCGCCTTCGCTGATGTCGAAATCCTTCGCGGAAAGATTCGGAACCGCACGGTTATTGAGATCCGTCACGCGGACAACCGCACGTTTGAGCGTGGAGGTCGGCGAATCGAGAACGGCGTCGCGTTTGGCGAACCGTGGTTCGAGCTTGATCGGCGGCAGGGTTCGCGTGTAGTCGCCGAAATACTTCGGCGTCGCCCGGCGGATCGCTTCCATCAGCAGCGAAT